>DATHOO010000122.1:0-5803 GCA_035484815.1 Candidatus Acidiferrales bacterium | reverse complement strand
AAGAATCTCAACGATATCCGTTACTATTGGTTCCGTTGGTGATTTCGGCGACTGATGGCGCCAATTCATGGCTGCGCCAGCGAGTGCCGAAGCAATCAGCATCGACGGGCGATGCCCGAAGGCCGGTGTCAAGAAGGCGGTTAGCTCCGTCTCCATGGTGCGTTGGACCTGCGACTCAAAATCGCGATCGATTCGACATTTTTTCTTCGACGTGATATAGGCGAAGACGTTGCTGCCGACCATCAGCAACATCGACTGAACGCTTCCAATGTTGAGCGGATCGCCCTGGACGAGACGTGCAGCAAAGTCCTCCCGAACCAAAGCATCGAGTAGGGCGAACTTATCGGTATAGTGCAGGTAGAACGTCGCGCGATTTATCGTAGCCCGCTCGGCGATGTCCTGCACGGTGATTGCTTCGAAACTCTTCTCAGCAATAAGTGACGTGAGCGCGTCGCGGATCAGCTTGCGCGTTCGCGTTACCCGCGGATCGACGCGCAACGAGCGTTTTGCTACCTGGCTAATCATCAATCTCTCGCTCTCGTCGAAAAAGCAACATTTTGGCCGATCTGTCGCTTGACCATTATTCGCGACGGTCGTATTATACATGACACTACTCGATTATACGACATGCGTCGTGCATCAAGCAAGAACCTAAACAAACTCGGCTGCGAAGGAACATTCCATTTCTAACAAACTCGATCTCTCGAAAGAACTCGTCGGCCGCCGTGCACTAGTCACCGGAGGCACGCGGGGCAACGGCGCGGCTATCGCGCAGCGCCTTCTCGATGCCGGCGCCAAAGTCGTAGTCGCTGCACGTGCGCGTAACGATGATACGCCCGCGGAGATGACGTTCGTGCCCGGCGACGTCGCTACGAGCGAAGGAGTGGACGCAATCGCTGCGGAGGCGCTCACGGTGCTCGGCGGCCTCGATATTCTCGTGAACAACGCGGGCGGTGGGAGCGCGTTTATGGGAGGGTCATGGACGATTCCCGACAAGGAGTGGCATGACAACTTTGAGCTCAACCTCTTTGCCGCGATCCGCCTTACGAACGCAGTTCTCCCGGCGCTCCGTGCATCCAAGGCCGCAGCCGTCGTGAACATCTCCTCGGCGGCCGCGACGATGCCGTTTGGCCCCTTTGCGCAGTACGGAGCCGCAAAGGCAGCGCTCGAGTACTACTCGCGCACGCTCGCGATGGAACTCGCGCCGAACGGCATCCGTGTGAACGTGGTGTCGCCCGGCGTTATCTCGACGCCGGGTTCCGCCGAGTTTGCCAAGACGACTCCGGGATTTTCCACCGATGTTTGGATTCAGAATATTCCCTTGGGTCGAATCGGCGAAGCTGAGGAAATCGCTGAGGTCGTCGCGCTCCTCGCATCGGATCGCGGGAAGTTCATAACCGGCGCGAATTACCGCGTCGATGGTGGAATGACGGCGCGCTGACGAACGTGCGCTTCCAACAAGATTACGAGGAGCTACGGACATGAAAATACAGCTTGGCGCGGTCTGGCATTTTAGCCTCGCCACCAGAGACCCGGAGAAAAGCGCGCAGTTTTGGACCAAGAACTTCGATCTACAGGAAATGTTCCGGTCCGATGAGGCCGTCGCGCTAACGAACGACGCGATGATCATAGGGTTCTTCAAAGGTAAGCCGCATCCGGACACGATGGACCACTTGTCGTTTCGCCTGGACAGTATGCGGGCGCTGCGCGAAGCGCTCGAGACGTTGAAGAAAAACGGCGTCGAACTGGAAGATCCGGGCGACGAGATCGGCCCCACAAGCTCGGGCTCGCCGAATATGGGCCTTTGGTTTCATGATCCGGACGGTTATCGCTGGGAGCTGTCGGTTCAGAATGGTGCATCTCGCGGAGCTCACTGACGATTGCGACTTGCAACGCAAGCCGCGGCGCGCTCAAGCAAAAGCGTCTTCTCGCGCGAGTTCCGTGCGAGATCGGCGGCGCGCTCGAACTCGGCGCGCGCCTCGCCGAACCGGCCGAGCTTGAAAAGAAGATCGCCTCGCGCGCCGGGAAGCAGATGGTACGACTGCAGAGAAGGTTCCGAGACGAGGGCGTCAACAATTTCAAGCCCCGCGGCGGGTCCGTAGGCCATCGCGACCGCAACGCCGCGATTGAGCTCCACGACCGGCGACGGCGCGAGTTCGGCTAGCGCGTCGTAAAGCGCGGCGATACGAGGCCAATCCGTGCGATCGGCGGTCGATGCGCGCGCGTGACACGCGGCGATGCCGGCTTGCAGACCGTAGGGCCCCAAGGCGCCGAACGATTCGGCCTTCTCCAGCGCCTCCAGGCCTCGTCGTATAAACAGGTAGTTCCACTTATTGCGATCCTGATCGAGGAGCAGGACCGGCGCACCGTCGGGGCCGACGCGCGCCGGCATGCGCGAAGCCTGCAGTTCCATCAGCGCGACGAGTCCGTGCACTTCGGACTCATCGGGCATCAGATGTGACAGCATGCGTCCCAACCGCATCGCGTCTTCAACGAGCTCCGGTCGTAAGACGTCGTCGCCCGCCGTCGCCGAGTAACCCTCGTTGAAGATGAGATACAGTGCTTCGAGAATCGAGGCTAAACGCCGGCGCCGCTCGGATCCTTGCGGCACCTCAAATGGCACGTTCGCTTCGGAAAGCGCTCGCTTCGCGCGCACGATGCGCTGAGCGATCGTGCTCTCGGCGACGAGATAGGCGCGCGCGATCTCCGCGGTCGTCAGCCCGCCCAGCAGCTTGAGCGTCAGCGCGAGGCGGCCTTCGCGCGACAACACCGGATGACATGCGACGAACATCAAGCGCAGCAAGTCGTCGTCGATGTCCTCGTACGATGCTGCGAAATCGGCTTCTACGGCTGGAAGGTCGCGCTCGAGCGCTTGCGTCTTCGTCGCAAGCGATTGGTCGCGACGCATGCGATCGATGGCGCGCCGTTTAGCCGTCGTCACGAGCCACGCGCCCGGGTTGCGCGGGACGCCTTCGTTAGGCCACTGCGCGAGCGCCGCAACGAAGGCGTCCTGAGCGATCTCCTCGGCGCTGCCCACGTCGCGCGTGAGCCGCGCTAGGGTCGCGACGAGCTTGGGCGATTCGATTCTCCAAATCGCCGCGACCGTTTCTTGTATGTTTGCGCTCAGTTCTCTTGAAACGCCGGCTCAAACCCGGCGCATTTGCGGCGCTCGCGGATACCGGCCGCGACCTCCTCGTCGAAGTCCTCCAACTCGAAGAGTTCGCGGATCTCGATCTCGTTGCCGCCATCGAACGGCGCGTGGGTGAACCGCTCGACGACCTCGGCGCGCGACTTACCTTGCACGATCCAGAAGCCCGCTACCAGCTCCTTCGTTTCCGCGAACGGGCCGTCGGTCACGGTTGTCCGCCCGCCGTCGAAGCGCAGGCGCGTGCCCTTCGAGCTAGGGTGGAGTCCGTCCATCGCGAGCACGATGCCGTCTTTGACGAGCCCTTCGTTGAATTTGCCCATCTCTTCGATCGCGGCCCGCGAATAAATGCCGGCCTCGCTGTCTTTAGTGGCTTTGACGATAACCAAGAATCGCATGGTTTGCTCTCTCCTCTGTCGGGGTGCTTTGTATAAGCGTCGAACCGCGGCCCCCGTTTTCGACAAAGCTCCGCAGTTTTTTTCAGGCTCTTAGCGCTAGCCCTTACAACAACAGCGAGAATACCGGCTAGGTTCCGCAACGTGTTGGTCGAAACGGGGGCGGCATGGACGTGAAGATTATCTTTCGCGTGGGCTCTGCCGCGATGCTGGCCGCCCTGCTGCCGGCGATCGCAAGCGCGATGGCCGGCCAAACCGTCGCCCAGTTCACGGCATGGGCGAAAGCCAATCCTGCGCTGCACGGCCTTACCAAGGAAACCAATCAAATGGACGGCACGCCGTACTATACGGCGACGTTCACCGCCGGCGGCGCCGGCAGCCATTTCACAGCGAATATTGGTGCCAACTCAACCGTCATCAACGAGACGCTCGCGTTGGATACCTTGAACGAATCCTACGACATTACCAAACACGTCCATACCGCGTCGCTCATGCTCTCGACCGTCTACGGCCGTAGCGTAGCCGCCGACTTCAACGCCGCGCCCAAGGTCGGAAGTTGGGTCCTCTTCGGCGAGCATCTCTCGACGGTGCTCTACCGAGGGAAGCTCTACGGCTACGAAGCCGCCTTTACGTTCGTCAAGCTGATACCGACATCGAACGTCAATAACGAGGCTCAAATCCTCAAGGGCTGCACGACGCACGACTGTGGTGACTAGGGCGTGTTTAGTGTACTGCGAGTCGGTGTACGGTGATGCGGAGTTTCATAGTACGGCAGCCCGGAACGGCTGCCGGCTGCTGAGGTGGCCTGCGGTGGCAAAACCTTTCAAGGTGGAGCTGTGAAATCAGAGACCGCATAACTGCGCTTATGTACGTCAAATCCACAGGATTTATGGCCCACATTTGGCCCACATACTTTCGGCAACCGGCTACAACAGTAGACAACGTGGGTAGCGGCAGCATCCCTAGAAGCGTCGATTTTAGTCGTCCTCAGTCGCCTTGGTTGCGCTGCTAGACCGCTTTCGATTCCCGCTGGCGCTACCAAAACTTGCTTCATTCTACAAGGGTTTTTGCGAGGCCGACTTCTCGTATACAACTAACGTGTAACTGGAGGGTCCTGGAGACGTCTCGCCAGCAAGCCGTTCGAAGACGGCTGCTGCGTGGGCGTCCCGGCTCAGCTAGACGTGCACGAACACTATCCGTCCAGGATGACCTTAAGCGCGCCGGTCGTTGCCGCGTTGGCGAACGCCTCGTACGCCGAGATGATGTCGGTGAGCTTGAAGTGGTGCGTTATCAGCTTCTTGGCGTCGAGCTTTTGAGCGCGCTGCATCTTGAGGAGCGTTGGCGTGCTGACGGTGTCCACCAACCGTGTCGTAATGCCGATGTTACGATCCCACAGTTGTTCGAGGTGCAGCATCACGGGCTTTCCATGCACACCGACGTTCGCGATGTGGCCGCCCGGCGCAACGATCTGTTCGCAGAGTTCGAACGTCGCCGGAATGCCGACGGCCTCGATCGCGGTGTCGACTCCGCGCTTGCCGGTCAGCGCCAGGATGGCTTCCTTCGCTTTTCCGTCCGTGCTATTGACGGCCTTCGTCGCACCGAAGCGTAACGCGATGTCGAGGCGCTTCTGGTCGAGGTCGACCATGATGATCTCGGCCGGCGAGTAGAACTGCGCGGTGATCAGCGTGGCAAGCCCGATCGGCCCGGATCCTACGATGGCAACCGTGCTCCCCGGCGCGATGTGGCCGTTGAGGACGCCGCACTCGTACCCGGTCGGGAGAATGTCGCTGAACATCACTAGCGGCTCCTCGTCTTCGCCCGTCAAAATTGGATACAGACTGGTATCCGCATGGGGAATGCGGACGAAGTCGGCCTGCGTGCCGTCGATGGCGTTACCCAAGATCCAGCCCCCGTCCAGGCAGTGCGAGAACATGAGCCTTCGGCAGTACACGCACGCACCGCACGACGTAACACAAGAGATGAGGACGCGGTCGCCCTTCTTAAAGGTGCGCACCGCGGAGCCGGCTTCGTCGATGATGCCGACTCCTTCGTGCCCGAGTATCCGTCCGGGCTTGGCCGTCGGCACGTCGCCTTTGAGGATGTGCAGATCGGTTCCGCAGATCGTGGTTTTGACGATGCGCACGATCGCGTCCGTCGGAGCGGTGATGACCGGTTTGGGTTTGTCTTGGAAGCCCTTCTTCCCGTCGCCCAGATAGACGAGCGCCTTCATGGTCGCCACCGCGTCGCGCGCCGGGGCCTCGGG
>DATHOO010000121.1:0-22182 GCA_035484815.1 Candidatus Acidiferrales bacterium | reverse complement strand
GGAGCATCAAAAAGATACTCGTAACCCTGATTGTCCTGATCGCAATGGCGCTGATCTTCCAAACGTTGCTGCGCTATCACTACGTTAAGGCCGGAAAAGCGACGTGGCGGATAGATCGTCTCACGCAGCAGGCCTGCCGCGTAGATCGCGTTCCGGTCGTCTGCACGGAGCCCTTGCCCCTGTTTGCGCGCCCGAACCCAGCGGCTACCGATCGGGCAATCCCGGCCGATGGGCTGGCGCTAGGTTGGGGCAGCCATTGGGGTCGGAGAGCTTGACGGCATCGGTGTCGCACCGTAAACCGCCTCGGCGGTCGTGCAGATTTGTGCTCCGTGGACATGGAAATCGACCAGCTGCCCGCCCTGTTCGGTCGTCGCTGTGCCTCCAACGGTAACGTTTTCGTCAACGGGTAGCGCGATCCGGTTATAGAGCAAATCCGTTTGTCGCGAGAGCGCAGCGATCGATCGATCGGTCAGATTGTCGTTAAACCATTTGCACGTATCGCCGGCGCCCCCGCGAAGGCCGGTGAACGTATAGAGGATCGGGTCCGCCGAGGCGGCTCCCCCTCCCAGGGCGAGGAGCACGGCGAAGCCCGCTGCAGCGGCCGACGGTCGTTTCATAACCGATAGTACTACGCAGCAATGAGGCGGCGTACCTCGTCGTCGCTGGTCTGCTCGAAGTTGCGGTAATAGAGTCCAACGGCGTGAAAGGGCTCGGGCGTATAGAGACAGACGACCCGATCGACGACGTTGCGCAGCGAGGCGCAGGTACGCGCCGCCGCCACCGGCACGGCCGCGACGATGGCTGCCGGATCGCGCGAGCGCAGCGCCATCGCCGCCGCCCGCATCGTCGCGCCGGTTGCCAGCCCGTCGTCGACGACGATCACGGTCTTTCCGGCAATCGCCGGTTCCGGCCGGGCGTCGCGGTAAGCAACCTCGCGTCGCCGGATCTCGCCCATTTCACGCTGCACGACTTCCTCGAGCGTGGCGGCAGCGATGCCAAGCGAGGCGATGAGCTCCTCGTCGATCACGCACGTGCCGTCGCTTGCAAGCGCGCCCATGGCGAGCTCTTCGTGCCCCGGCACGCCGAGCTTGCGTACGACGTAGACGTCGAGCGGCACGTGCAGCCGTAGGGCAACCTCGTACCCGATCGGCACCCCTCCGCGAGGCAGCGCCAGCACGATGACGTCGCGGTCACTCGCGTACGCATCAAGCGTAGCGGCGAGCCGGCGGCCGGCATCGCCGCGGTCCGCGAAGAGCTGCATCGCTACTCGGGCACGCCGCCGTCGTGCTCGATGATGCGATTCTCTTGCATCATGATGATGATGATGTGTTGAATTGCCCACGCCGGCGTCGGTCGAACAACTGGCATCGTTGCCGTCGAGCTCTTACAACCAGCCCCACAACCAACGATGGCATAACTGCGAAGAGAACGTCGACTCGTTTCATGAGAACGCCTCCCAGAGGGAACGGTTTTAGGTTATTCGGGAACCCCTCCGTCGTGCTCGATGATTCGCTCCACCATGCCCTTCGGCATTGCGGCGTTGGCGCAGCTGGACGCGGGCGGGATGGGAGCGGCTTTGAACGTGTTGGGCATCTGCTTCACGTCGAAGCTATCGGAAAGCGAGTTGGCCGACGAATCGGTGGTTCCGAGCGAACCGAGATTGAAAGTCTCTTCGATAAACCGCAAGATGCTGCCGTAGTCATATTGCGTTTTGGAAATGTTATGCGGGATGGCGTATGGCGAGATGAGGACCATCGGGATGCGCATACCGAGGCTCGTGTAGTTCTGCTGCGGGGGTGGAACCGGGTCGTACCAGCCGCCCCAGTCGTCCCAGAGCAAGATGACGGCCGTGTGATTCCAGTATTGACTCGTTCCAATGGCGTTGATGACCTTGGTTACCCAGCGCGGACCGCCGTCGCAACCGCTGGCCGGGTGATCGGAGTCGGCGAGCGTTGGAATCACCCACGAGACTGAGGGTAACGTACCGTTTTTGAGGTCGCCAAAAATGCCGGTGTTTGGAACGCTAATGTGCTTCTTCCAGTCTGCGCCGGTACCGGCGCAGTCCATGGGTGGCGTGAAGCTCGCGCAGCGGAACTTGGCGATCGCGTCGAAACCGTTCCAGGCGGCCCCGGAGAAGTCGAAATAGGGTTTGCCGGCGTTGAGTCCCTGATCGACATAAAACAAGTACGAGACGTCCTTCGCATCGAGCAGGTCGGCGATGGTACGGTATTGCGTGAAACATGGAAACGGACCGTTGAAGCTCTCCTTACCATTGGTGAAGAGCACCGGCGTCGTCGTTCCCGGCGGCGCGTCGCAGCCCCAGGGCGTCAACGGCGGCTGGTCGGTCAGCGACTCGCGATTGCTGATGCGCACGGTTCCCGATAGGATCAACTGGTGGGCGATGAAGCTTGAGGCCGTATCCGTCAAGAACATTTTGTCGGCCAGCGTATACTGCTGCGCAAGCTTCCAATACGGTGCCGTCTGGTTGCGGTCGATGAATGCGTACGGATAGAGTTTGGCGTACGCGCCTTGCCCGGATTCGCCGAATCGGATCAGATTGAAGCCGTCCATTTGGCAGACGTTGGAACCGTTGAGATCGCATTCGACCCCAAACCCGTGATGGCTATGATCGATGTCGGTGCCGAAGTTCGGCACACCGGTTTTGAGGTTCACCGAACGCAGTTTGACGATGTGATCGCCTTTGCACCACTGCGCGGCCGGTCCCTCAGGTTTGCAGGGCGCCTGCAGTGCGGTGTCGGCGCCTGGAAAGCCGGCAAATACGTTGTTGAAGCTGCGATTCTCTTGCATCATGATGACGATGTGCTGGATCGCTGCCGCCGGTGTCGGCCGCACGATGGGCGTAGTCGTGGTGCTGCTGCTGCAACCGGCCGCGCCGGCGATAGCAGCAGCGAGCGCACCGTTCAAAACAAAGACATCGAACCGTTTCATGGTACCTCCAGACGCCAAGTTACGTAACCCGGTCATTCGACGCGAGAAAGGCAAGAATCTTGTTGCAGGTCGCTTGCAACCAAGAAACGGAACAGTAGCCGACGTCGTGCCACCCGACGATGACTGTGGTCATTGAGCAGCCCTGCGGTTAAATGACTAGCAAGACGGATGTGGAAGGATAAGCGAGCCCTCTCTAATCTGGGCTTAATAAGCTCGATATTTTGGACGACCTGTGTGGAAATGCGCGCGGCACTGCTGTTTCGCTATCGTGTTTCGACGAGCTACCCTGCCGCATGCCGTTCTTGCGCATCGAGGATAACGATGATGGTGTACCGCCGGACCGACGACGCATGAGATATAGCGCGCTCCACTGCGTGCTCGTCGTTACTGCGCTCGCTGCTTGCAACAGCGCTCTCAACTCGGTGACGCCCGGATCCGTCGCCTCGACTTCGTTTGCACAGACGGCGGCTGCGCGCCGAATGTGGCCGCGGCCCGGACCGGCGATGCGTCTCTGCGCGGCCGTGCATCCTGGCTTCGCGCGCTGTCAGGCTTGGGTCCGCACCGACATCGCCGGCAAGAAGCCCGACGAGATGCCGAACGGTTACGCTCCGAGCGATTTACAAGCGGCGTACAACCTGGCTTCGTTTAGTCGAAGCCGCGGCGGCGGGATCACCGTCGCGATCGTCGACGCATTCGACGATCCTAATGCCGCGTCCGATCTATCGGTTTACCGTGCCGAGTACGGACTTCCACCGTGCACCGCGTCAAACGGCTGCTTTACGAAACATCAGTTCGCAGAGAAGACAAACACCGGCTGGGCCGGCGAAGAGTCGCTCGATGTGGATATGGTCTCGGCCATCTGTCCCAACTGCAAGATCTTGCTCGTTGAAGCTGCCTCGCCCTCGACGCGAGCGCTGAGCGCCGCCGAGACGTACGCAACCGCTCGCGCGAACTATGTGAGCAACAGTTGGAGCGGAAATGAAGGCGGGAAGGCGTACGATCGAGATTACAAGGTGAGTGGCGTGGCGATCACGGCGGCGACCGGGGACAGCGGTTACAATGCGGACGCGCAATGGCCGGCGATCCTTCCGTGGGTCGTCGGCGTCGGCGGGACGGACTTGACGTCGATCAGCCCGCGTTCTGAGTCGGCCTGGGCCGGCTCCGGAAGCGGCTGCAGCACGATCTACGCTACACCGCGTTTTCAGCACGGCATCGACACCGGCTGCGCCGACCGCGCCCAGTCCGATGTGGCGGCCGATGCCAGCCCGAACACCGGCGTCGCGGTTTACGATTCCTTCCATCAGCGCGGCTGGGAAGTCTTCGGCGGCACATCGGTGGCAACGCCGATCGTAGCGGCGGTCTTTGCGCTCGCCGGCCGCGCGAGCAGCAACAATCCCGGCAACCTCTATGCACATTCGTCCAGCCTGAACGACATCTCGACCGGCAACAACGGCAATTGTGGCGCTCCGCTTTGCGAAGCGGGCGTCGGTTGGGACGGACCGACGGGCTTGGGGAGTCCCAATGGTATCGCGGCATTTTAACGTTCTGACTGCTGTTGCGACGATGCTGTTTTGCATCATCGCGCAGCCGGCGCGGGCAGTCGACACCGTACCCTTCACGCAGCCCAAGGGCCTCGTGCAAGTGCAAGGCTCCGTCGACGGTCAGCCGCCGGTGCCGATGCTCGTCGATCTCGGCGCGGGCGTCGACGTCCTATCTTCGGATCTCGGGCGGCGCTACGTTCTCGTCAACGGCAAGTACGTGAGCCTGCGCCTCAGCGGCGAGCGCGTCGATCTCCCGATCGGCAAGGTGCTCACGTTGACGATGGGCGGGGTTCGGCTCGACGCACCGCGCGTCGGTATCTGGAAGGGTCTCGACGGAACCGGCGTCGATGGACTGATTTCAGCAACCGCATTCCGCAACATCACCACGACCTTCGATTTCCTCAATCACAACATCATCATTGAAGACGCGCAGACCTTTCCGGAGCGCGTTCGCAGCGAAACCCGCGTGCCGCTGATCCTGCAAGACGATCTGGGCATCGCGCTCGGCCTCTTCGCGCGCTTTGATTTCGGCGATGGGAAGATTGGACTCTGCGAAATCGACACGGGCTCGGCAGGCATCACGATCGACAAAACGTTTGCAGCATCGGCCGGACTCAATCCCGGTGGCGCCGCCAAAGGCTACGTCAGCGCCATCACGCTGGTCGGCGCACCGCAAACGCGAATCGTGCAGCCCCCGGTTGCGTTCGGCGACTTGATCTACGACTGCAACGTCGGCAACTCGTTCTGGGCCGGACGCAATTTTACGCTCGATCTGCCGAACCACTGGATTTACCTTCCGGCAACGCCATAAGCAGCAGCACCCTGCTCGCTTATCACGATTAGGATGCGATTGAGCTGAGTTAGGCTCGCTCGAAGACCGGGTATGAGGGGGCATGAAATTACACACTGCAATCATATCGCTCGCCGCGGCCGCGCTGCTTCTGGGCGGCGCGGGGACGGCGATCCCTGCGATGTCGCAACAAGACATCCCGCCGTACACGACCTGGCAATCCGGTTGGGATCAGAACCATTACGATGGCCACCACGTGATGCTGGGAACCGTGGCTGACTTTTCGCCCTACCGCTTGACGGTGGCACGCCGCAACGGCATGGTTCAGACGATCGACCTCAAACATGGAACGGTGATCTATCCGACCGGAGCGACGCCGACCCAGGGCGAGCGCGTGGCGCTCGTGGGCTACTATAGCAGCGGCACGTTCATCGCCAATCGAGTGATCTTGCGTCCGTAATGCTTCCTGCAGGCACACCGCCGGCGATCGCCACGATCGCGCATCGGTTTGCCGAAACAAGCCGCGGCGTCGTCGGCTTCCAGCTTCATCGCACCTTCGACGCACGCGCAGGCTTTTCGAGCCGTCACGAGGATATGGTCATGAACGCGATCCTCGTTGACGGCTCGATCTCCAAAGTGCGCGTTTTGTCGTACACGATCGATGGGAAAACGGCCGGCGCCGCAGCCGTATCGGACATGGAGCATTCTTGGGAGAATCCCAAACCGGATGAAGCTTTTGCGCCGCCCTTCGATGCGCGCAACTTTAGTGGTTATCAATATCAAGCGGGCGTGGCTGGGACGATCCGCTTTACCTCGACCGTTCACAACGCTGCGCACGGCAATGGAAGCTTTACCTACGACGCACAGGGCGACGTGCTCTCCTGCGTTTATCAGCCCAACGCGCTTCCGCCGCATGCAAAATCAGGCGAGGTAAGCGATCGCCGCGCGGAGGTGCTGCCCGGCTATTGGGCGGTAACCGAAGAAACGCAGAACTACAAAGGATCGGTTGGCCCGTTCCCGGGGACCGGGACAGTGCAGGTCGTCTACTCCGGTTTCCAGCGCTTCTCCGACCTCCCGACGGCGCTCCGCGCGCTCTAGCCGAAAAGTCCGCCGGCAGGCTTTGTTCTCGATGCAGAAAACCCGAGTAGGGACTGCAAGGAGAAAGAATGCCCGACTTTTTGAAAACCCTGTTCGTGAATCCGCCGACCTTCGAAGGTTACGACGGCGGCGCCGGTTCGCGCTATCAGTGCCGGCGTGAGGTGCGCTCGTTCTGGTATCCCACCTGGCTGGCGCAGCCCGCGGCAATGGTTCCGGGCAGCCGGTTGATCGATGCGCCGCCCGATGGCTTGTCGGTCGATCAGGTTGCTCCGCTGGCAAAGGAGTACGATCGCATCGTCATCCACACCAGCACGCCGTCGTTTCGCAATGACGCGCGATTCGCCGTCCGCCTGAAGGAGGAGAATCCCGACGTCGTGGTCGGCATGGTCGGCGCCCAGGTCAGCGTGCTTCCCGAGGAATCGCTCAAAGGCGCGCCCGCGGTCGATTGGGTAAGCGTCGGCGAGTTTGACTACACGTGTGTGGACGTCGCGTCCGGCAAGCCATTGAGCGAGACTGACGGCTTGGCCTACCGGAAGAACGGAAGCGCCGTGCGGACAGCCGAACGGCCGACGATCACCGACATGGAGGCATTCCCGTCGGTGCTCGACGTCTATCGGCGCGACTTGACGATCCCCAACTACTTCAACGGATACTTGCAGCACCCATATCTCTCGCTTTACACGGGCCGCGGCTGCAAATCGAAGTGCACCTTCTGCCTGTGGCCGCAGACGATTGGCGGCCATCTCTATCGCGTGCGCAGCGTCGAGAGCGTTGCCGCCGAAATGGCGCGGGCCAAAGAGCTCTTCCCCGAAGTGCGCGAGTACTTCTTCGACGACGATACGTTGACCGACAACGGTCCGCGAGTCGAGGAGATCGCCCGCCGGTTAGGACGGATCGGCATCACGTGGTCGTGCAACGCCAAGCCGAACGTTCCCCGCTCGACCCTCGAGATCATGAAAGCCAACGGTCTGCGGCTCTTGCTCGTCGGCTACGAGTCGGGCAACCAGCAAGTGCTCAACAACATGAAAAAGGGCACCCGGCTCGACATCATCCGGCGTTTCTCGAAAGATTGCCGAGAACTCGGGATTAAAGTGCACGGAACCTTCATTTTGGGGATGCCGGGCGAGACCGCCGAGACGATCCAGGAAACGATTAAGTTCGCTTGCGAGATGGACCCGGAGACGATTCAAGTCTCCCTCGCGGCACCGTATCCCGGAACGTATCTATACAAACAGGCCAGAGAACAAGGATGGCTCGAAACTCAGGACGGCGACTTGGTTGACACGCACGGGGTTCAGCATGCGGCGCTCAACTATCCCGGCTTGAGTTCGACGATGATGTTTGGAGGCGTCGATGAGTTCTACCGGCGCTTCTACTTCCGGCCGCGCAAGATGTTCTCGCTGCTGGGCGGGATGATCGGCGACCGCCAGGTGATGAAACGGCGTCTGCGCGAGGGCGTGGAGTTCTTCCACTTCCTGCGCGAACGCAAACGCGAACAGGCCGCCGAACGCCGCGCCACCTCCGCCGCCGCCCTGTCATCCTGACCTCGCTTTGTCATCCTGAGCCGAGCGCCGCAGGCGGCGCGCATTTGACGAACATACGTTCGCATGATAGAGTCGGTATCGTGAAAGGCAGGAGCACGCGATGAGCTGGCTATCGCGTCTGCGCTCCTCACTCGGCCGGGCGCGAGAAAGCTTCTCCGCCGTCACCCGGCTCGGGCGGCCCGAACGTCCCCTGACGGCCGAGTTTTGGGACGAACTCGAGGAGACGCTCATCTTAGCCGATTTCGGCGTGCCGGCGACGCAGAAAATCATTGCCGGCCTGCAGACCGTCGCAAAACAAGAAGAGTGGAAGACCGCCGATCGGCCCGTGGCGCGTTTTCGCAAGGATGTCGAACGCTTTCTCACGCTGCCCAACGAGACATTACAGCTCACCCAGCACCCCGCCGTCATCCTGATCGTAGGGGTCAACGGCAGCGGCAAGACGACGACGATCGGCAAGTTGGCAACGCAATTGCAAAAGCAAAGAAAGCGCGTGGTGCTAGTTGCGGCCGACACGTTCCGCGCCGCCGCGACCGAGCAGCTCGCGGTTTGGGCCGAGCGCAGCGGCAGCGCGCTGATTCGGGGCGCGGAAGGCGCCGATCCAGCATCGGTGGTCTTCGACGGCGTGCGTGCCGCGAAGGCGCGCGGTGCCGACGTCGTGCTTATCGATACCGCCGGCCGGCTGCAGACGAAGACCAATCTCATGGAAGAGCTCAAGAAGATCCATCGCGTGATCGAGCGCGAGCTCGGCGAGCCGCCGGCCGAAACGCTGCTGGTCGTCGACGGCACCAACGGACAAAACGCCATCTCGCAAGCCAAACTTTTCAACGCCGCGACCAAACTTACGGGCATCGTCATCACCAAGCTCGACTCGACGGCAAAGGGCGGCGTCCTCGTCGCGATCGTCGATGCGTTGGAGGTGCCGATTAAGTTCGTCGGGCTGGGTGAAGGCTCCGAAGACCTGCGCGCGTTCGCTCCCGCCGAATTTATCGACGCCCTCTTTGAAGATAAGTGCCAGACTCTTGGCACTCCGGCGTGAGAGCGTGATGGAAGACACGTGAAGAAAGGAACCACCATGGCAGCAGACGACGAACGGCAACTCGCTCTCAACAACGCGCTGGCGCAGATCGAGCGTCAGTTCGGGAAAGGCTCGATCATGCGGATGGGCGATTTCCAAGAACGCATGGCGTTCGAGATCGTCCCAACCGGATCGATCGCGCTCGATTTAGCTTTGGGGATCGGCGGGTTTCCACGCGGTCGAATCGTCGAGATCTACGGTCCCGAGTCGAGCGGCAAAACGACCCTCGCGCTGCACGCCATTGCCGAGGCCCAGAAGACGGGGGGCACCGCGGCCTTCATCGATGTCGAGCACGCGCTCGATCCCAACTACGCGGCCGCGCTTGGCGTCGACCTCGACAATCTACTCGTCTCTCAGCCGGACACCGGCGAGCAGGCGTTGGAGATCGCCGAAATGTTGACCCGGAGCAACGCGGTCGACGTCGTTGTCGTCGACTCGGTCGCCGCGTTGGTGACCCGGGCCGAGCTAGAAGGCGATATGGGCGACGCGCACGTCGGATTGCAAGCGCGATTGATGTCCCAGGCGTTGCGCAAGCTTACCGCGGCGATCTCGCGCAGCAAGACCGTCATGATCTTCATCAACCAGTTGCGTGAAAAGGTCGGCGTGATGTTCGGCAACCCGGAAACGACGTCCGGCGGCCGCGCGCTGAAGTTCTACGCCTCGGTGCGCCTTGACGTCCGCAAGCTCGAAGCGATTAAGGTCGGGCAGGATGTGGTCGGCACACGCACGCGCGTCAAGGTCGTGAAGAATAAAGTTGCGCCGCCCTTCCGTCAGGCGGAGTTCGACATCACCTACGGCCACGGGATCTCGAAGATGGGCTCGATTCTCGACGTCGCACTCGATCAGAACATCGTCGGCAAGAGCGGCTCGTGGTATACCTACGGCGAGCAGCGCATCGGCCAAGGGCGCGAAAACGCCAAAGCCTTCCTTGAGGAACACGCCGAGGTCGCCGCCGAGATTGAAGCAAAGATCCGTGAGGCGCTGACCAATGCCGCCTCGACCAACGGCAAAGCTCCAGCCGCCGTCGTCGCGGATTGACAGCATACTCTGCTGCGCTCGCCTATCTCGCGCGGCAGCGGTGCACGGAGACGCGCCTCTGGCAGCACTTGGAGCGGAAAGGCTTCGACGACGAAGCCGCGCGCGACGCCATCGAACGATGCAAAGGCGAAGGCTTCCTCGACGATCGGCTCTACGCGCGGCTTTACGTCGAGGGCAAGCGTAAGCCGGTCGGCAACGGCCGGCTCGTCGGCGAGCTCGTCCGCAAGGGTATCGACGGCGACGCCGCGGCGGAAGCGGTCGCTTCGCTGGAAACCGACGAAGGCTCGCGTTGCAGCGCCGCCTTCACTCGATTACGTGACAGAAATCCGGCGATCTCGTATCCGTCGGCGGCTCAGCGCCTGGAGCGCCTCGGATTCCCCGCCGCGACGATCTATCGCGTGTTGCGCGAGCACGCCGCGCACTTCGGCCCGCTTCCAACCGCCTTGTCACCCTGAGGCGCGCCGCGCCCTTCTACTCGCTGCGGTCGCTCAGGATAAGCTTGGCGCGTAGTCGAAACGCAAGGGGATCACTTTTGTCATAAACTGGCAAAAGTGTCAAATATGTCAAGTTTGACACTTTTGACAAAACTTGACAAAATAGCACGGTGATCGTGAACCCCTATCAGCCTGCGCCCGGCGCTCCGCCGCCCGTACTCGTCGGGCGGGACGGCGAGTTGCGCGCAATAGCCGACGGTCTTGCGCGCAGCGCCGAGGGCCGCGCAGCCCAGCCGCTCGTCTTCGTCGGGTTGCGCGGCATGGGGAAGACGGCGTTACTGCACCAGCTTGAGGCCGACGCTGCGAAGCGAGCCCTGGTCGTCCAGGTCGAGGCCGCCAAAGATACAACCCTCGCCGGCTCGCTGCGCGTGGCGGTCCAGGCGGCGGCTCGCCGGAGCGCCGGCGCATCGCGCCGAGTCGCTGAGGCATTGCAACGCGCGCTCGAACAGCTGCCGCTGCCAAGTTACCAACTTCCGCACCACATGGGCGCGATCGCCCTGAACGCCCCAACTGTCGAAGCTCCTCAGTTTGAAGCGCCGATGGCCGAAGCGCTGGGGCAACTGAGCGAGACAGCACACCGGCACGGGAAGCTTCTCGCCCTACTCGTCGACGAGGTTCAAGATGCCGACCTTTCGACGCTGCGCCCGCTCATCACCGTAGTTCATCAGAGCGCGGCGACCGCACACCCGATTCTCTTCGCCTGCGCCGGCCTACCCGGCACGCCCGCTCGTTTGCACGAGGCACGAACGTACACTGAGCGTTGGCTCTTCTTTCACCTCGCGTTATTGACTCAGGCGCAGGCCGTCGACGCGATTCGTCTTCCGGCAGAGGAACTGGGAGTGAGCGTCGAGCGCGATGCGCTCGATTTGCTCGCTACCGAGAGCGGCGGTTATCCGTTCTTCGTTCAGGAGTATGCAAAGGCAGCGTGGGACCAGCATCGCGGCAAGCAGATCACCATGAGCGACGCACGTGCGGTTGTCGCCGGCGTACGCGCAGTGCTTGAGAATGGCTTTTATCGAGAACGCTTCGAACGTCTAACGCCGCGCGAACTGCGGTTCGCGATCGCGCTTGCCGGGCTCGGTCCGGGAGCGCAGCAGTTGCGCGGCGTGGCCGCCAGCATGCAGACCGACTCCGCTTCGCTTGGATCAGCGCGCACGCAGCTCATTAAGAAGGAGATCATCATCGTTCCGGGACCGGGTCTCGTTGAGTTCCGGATTCCGCTCACGGACCGCTACGTAGCAAACCACCTGCAGCAGCTCGAACAACGCGCCCGCCTATCGCGCTAGCCCGCGAAGTGCGGCGCCCCGCCGGTGGGGGAGATCCGCAGGCCGCCGGTTGGAGTTCGTGCGTCTCACTGGCGCCCGCCATGGGCACTGGCTCTTGAGTATGCCGAGGCAAACGATTCTCGTCGCTGAAGACGATCGCGCGATCCGCGAACTCTTGACGCACCATCTCGAGCGTGAAGGCTTTGCCGTAAGCGGGGTCGCGGACGGTCACGCGGCGCTGCGCGGCGCGCGCGGCGCCGCAGATGCGCTCGTGCTCGACGTTTCATTGCCCGGTGTTGACGGCTACGACGTCGTCCGAACCTTGCGGCGCGAGGAGCGCAGCCTTCCAATCGTCTTGGTCACCGCCCGCTCCGACGAGATCGATCGCGTGCTGGGCTTCGAGCTCGGCGCGGACGACTACATTTCCAAGCCTTTTTCGCCTCGCGAGGTCGTGGTTCGGATCAAGTCGATCCTGCGCCGCAGCGGCCATACGGTCGCGCCGCCCGGTCCGATCCTGCGCTTCGGACGTTTGGAGATCGATGCCGGAGCGCGCGAAGCACGCGTCGACGGCACCGACGTTAGGCTCAAGCCCCGAGAGTTTGCGTTGTTGATGGAGTTGGCGGGTAATGCCGGCGTCGCGCTTTCGCGCGATTGGTTGCTCCAGCGCGTCTGGGGTTTCGATTTCAACGGCGACGAGCGAACAATCGACGTGCACGTCCACCGGCTACGTGCGAAGATCGAGGAGCCGTGGCAGCTGCCCGAACTGGTCCGCACCGTTCATGGATTCGGTTACAAATTCGTGCGAGGCTAATGCTTCGCCGAGCCGCGATCAGCTCGCGCGTGCCGTGCTGGCAACGGTCGGGCATGAGCTTCGTACGCCGCTTACCTCGATCCGCGGCTACATCGAAACCGTACTCGAGAGCGACGTCGATCCGGCGACAGCGCGGCGGTTCCTGGAAACCGCACGCCGGGAAGCTCTCCGGCTCGGTCGGCTCGTCGATGGGATGCTGGAAGCCTCGATCGTCACTTCATCAAAATCTTGCGCGACCTGCAATGTGGTCGAGCAGATCCGCGCGACCGTCGATCTGGTGGCGCCGATGGCCGCAGCACGGCGGGTGACGATACGCACGCACTTGCCGCAAGTGGCGCGTGCGCGCGTCGACGAGGACGCGTGCGTTCATGCGCTAGCAAATCTCGTCGAAAATGCGGTCAAGCACGGCAACGAGCCCGGGACGATTGAGGTTTCGTGCCACCGCGGGAGGCAATTCGTTGCGATCGTGGTCGAAGATGACGGTCGCGGCATTCTTCCCGAGCAGCGCGAAACGATTTTCGCGATGGGCGTTCGTGGGGATGCATCGGCGCGGCCGGGCAGCGGCATCGGTCTCGCCGTCGTCAAGGCGATCGCAGCGCGCGCCGGCGGCGACGTGCGCGCGGAGCCGGCGGCGCTGGGCGGTGCGCGTTTCGTGCTGCGGTTCCCAGCGGCATAATCCTTGACGAAACCATCGCAGGGCGCCCCGGTGGGCTTTCGGTGTATACGGAACGCGAAGTGGCTTTGTTCGCTTAGCTTTGTCGGCGCGCTTGCCGCGACGAATTCGCATCCCGTCCCCAATGGCACGCGCATCGTGCTTACCGCCGGTACACCGGTCACGGTCGTCGTCACCAATCAGATCTCGTCGGGGACAGCGAAGGTTGGAGACACCTTCGAGATTACCGCTAAAGAAGCGGTCATCGTTGGCGGCTGGGTCGCCATCGAAAAAGGCGCTCCGGGCCAAGCTGAGATTCTGGCGGTTGCGCGAGCAGGCTCTCACGGAAAACCCGGCAGCCTTGGCATACAGATGGAGTGGATTTACGCAGCGGATGGAGAGAAAGTTAAACTAGGGAACCAAAACTCGACCCAAGAGGGCGAAGGCAAAACCGGCGTAGCTTCAACGATGACAATCCTCTCATAC
The DNA here is from genome assembly GCA_035484815.1 of Candidatus Acidiferrales bacterium. Classification (GTDB taxonomy): domain Bacteria; phylum Vulcanimicrobiota; class Vulcanimicrobiia; order Vulcanimicrobiales; family Vulcanimicrobiaceae; genus Cybelea. The sequence continues at coordinate 8,439 of DATHOO010000121.1, read as the reverse complement.
GCTTTACTCGGACCACTCGGCTTGTTCACCCATAACTTCGTCAAAGGCAAGGACGTGGTTGTGGACGATACGCATCCGCTGCAAACGTATATCAGCGATAGCGTCTACATCATCGCGACGAAGCGTGCGAAACATGCCGACTCCGGTTTTGCAACCGAAGTCAACACAAGTGGTAACGCGCCGAAAGTTCCAACAAAGGTCTCGAGCTCGGGTCCGAAACCGAGCCCGTAGCGCGATTGTGTGAGCGTCATCGTCTTCCGTGAGGGGCGTTCGCGGGGATGCATCAGCACGGCTCGCAAGATTTCACGTTGGAGCGAGCCACGACACCTCGACTGTATCTTGCGGCCCGTCGATGTTGGCGGTCGCCAGAAGATCGCCGGTTATGGGCGATTCCGTAGCTACCGTAAAAGCGTCCATGTCGGTAAGGTTGATAGCGTTATGTTGGTTACCGGCAACGCAGTTCGTAAACGACATTGTACCGAAGTTTGGCATCTCGGTATTGGTTGCCTCAATGATCCATTCGACCGTCGATCCATCAACCGGGGGATCCTTCGGGCCTGAGGTGCCGACGGCCATTGCAATTTGGGTTCGCTGGTTCAGCATCACGGCGGAAGCGTTAATGTCGAAGCCGTCGGCGACCTGCGGCGCGCAAACGAGCATCGTTATCAGGTCGCCCGCTGCGACCGGGAAATTGCTAATGGCAACCCAGTTACTCGGAAGCAGGTCAGTGACAGCAAAGTAACTGACGGTGTTGCCAGTCATTTTCGCGACCACGCCGGCCTGCCATAGATTGTCGGTGTTCCAACCGCCGAGCCCGATCCAGAAAGCGACATACTGCGTTCCTGTTTCCGCAGGCATCGTCGTGTCGATTGCCGGCACGCGCCACTCGCCGTAAACATACGTGAAAGCTTCGCCAGGGTTCAGTGGAAGTCCAAGATCCACAATGGCGCCTCCCCACTCGCCCCCGAGCGGACCATCCGGGCCGAGCTGATCTTGGTTACGCTCTACACCAATTCCCGACCGAACTTTGGCTCGGCGGGCGTAGGGTCGTGATCCCCAAGTGGTTTCCACCAGCGAAGGTCTCACGATGGTCGGTCGTTGCGCCAGCGCCTTATCCCAGAGCTTACGAAGTACTGGTTCGGACTCTGGGTCGGGACGCCGCGGGCATCCATATCGGCGCAACTGTTCGTTAGGAGAGGTCAACGGATCGAAGTCGGGCGGCGGTGCCGGGAAACCAATAACGTTCACAAACTTTTCTCCTTGGGGTCGCTCTTGGACGTCAGAAAACCTTCGAAACCGGCGCTCTTGAGCTCTTGAACGCGACGAAGCGCCGACGGCACGTCGTAAAAATACTTTGCTGACTTCACCCAGGAACCCCCATAGCTCTCCGCCTGTTTGAGGTAGTCGTCAACGTTGACGTCGGTGAGCAAACGCCGCGCGCTCGCGACGAAGAGCAGTCCTCGAAATCCAGCGGGGGCGAGATATGCACCATAGCGATCGCGTGAGAACGTGCGGAGTTGTCGTAACGGATTGGCGAGAAATGGGACGATAAAAATGTAGGTGAGCAGCATCTCGTCCAACCAGTCCGTATGCCCGAGCCGTATTCTGCCAAGTTCGCAACCGATCGTAAAGGCGGCGACATCGAGCGTTTTGTGGAGATCCACTTCAAATAAATTCTCGTGGAGCACGATGGAATGGTCGTTCCGAGTAGAAAAGGCCTTGGAGTACGGCGGAATACCTTTGTCGGTGATGTAGAGACCTGGAACTTCCGTCATTCCCAGGCGTTGACACTGCTTCTCAAGAATTTCGTAAATCGGTGCGAATTGATTGCGCGAAAGTCGGATCGATTGTCCGTGAATATAGACATCGCGCCTATTCCTCAAGAGTGCCAGCAGCGGCAGTCCCACGAGCGCCGCAATGAGGGCGGCCCGCACGGCGGTGGCTTCTTTAGATAACAATGCGTGAGACTTTAGCCAATCCGGAGCAAAGAGGATTATGACGATCCCCGCGGCCACAACGATAAGGCTGAGGACAACGGAAGCCAAAAAGTACGGGCGCTCGAGGGGGTGACGAAGTTGAGATTCGGTGAATGATGCCGCCTTCGAATCGTGCATTTTCTGCCAGTCCGATCTCTAAGGGTGAGATTCTTCCGCTGGGCGATACTGATGACGCATCTCGCTTCAAAGGCTCGACCATCCAACCCTGCGGAAGGTGCCCGTGTGATCCGTTTCTAGGGCCATTCATTAGGCGACGGCGCAGATATACGTATAACCGATGACACAATCCAAACGTGTGCAAGGCAAGCGAGATCTGCGACAACTGCTGCTGCTGCTGCATCAGTACACCGGTTTCATCTTCGCGGCGTATCTGATTGTGGTCTGCACCAGCGGCACGGCGCTGCTCTTGCTCGAAAACCAGATAAGTGACTATCGTGACTACTTGATGCTTCGCGTGCCAAGCCAGCAAAGTAAGGTTTCTTTGGCTCAAATGCTTCGCTCCGTCGAAGAGGCAAATCCAGGAAAGCACGTTTACCATATTCTGGAATCCTGCGACAGCGGTTGCACGTACGACGCTAGCATGCACGACGGCGCGGATCGGTTAGACGCACTGGTCGACCCTTATACCGCCAGAGTCCTGAGAACCGTGGTTTGGGAGCAAACACCCATTGGAATCCTGTATAATCTACATGGCAATCTTTTCTACGGCGACACCGGCGCCGAGATCAATGCGATTGCCGGGTTGAGCTTAGTCTTTATGGGCATTACCGGTCTCTATTTGTGGCCCGGGTGGCAAGCGATCCGACGCGGGTTTACCGTTAAGCTACGGGGCGGCGCTTACCGTATTAACTACGACCTGCACAAGGTCGTCGGAATAACTGCAGTGTCGTTTCTTCTGATGTGGTCGTTAACCGCAGCGGGGCAGGTGCTTTGGTCCGAACCACCGGAGCCGCTGCTCTCTAGGCCGAGCGGCGGCGCGCCGCTCAGCCTCGACAAGCTGGCGCAGATTGGCGATGCAGCGCTCCCCGGCCAACTCACAATGGTTTATATGCCGGCCCACGGGACGCTTGTAGTCAGAAAGCGTGTACCTGGCGACCTCGACCCGTACGGGTACAGCTACGTTGTCGTAGATGCTCACACCGGCAAAGTCGAACAGGTCTACGATGCGCGCACGCTGCCGCTGCTATGGCGCGTGCGAGCGACAATGTACGCTATTCACATCGGAGCGCCGGGCGGCATTGTTTTGCGGCTCGCCTACGCGGTGTTTGGACTTGCGCCGGCTTTCCTGTTTCTCACCGCATTCTTGATGTGGCTCTATAAGCTAAAGCGAACCGCAGCCTAGAGCAGTCAGCCGGCGACGACTAGCGCGGCTACTTGTGCGGCGCGAGGCTGACGGTAACGCCGGATTGCTCGTCGAGATTCCCGATGGTCCTGACGGGTTGGCCTCCAGCGGGGTAATCGTAAAGAAGGACCTGCGAAATACTGTTGCCTCGGTCAGTTACAATGACTTTCGAGCCGTGAATCCAAGCGGCATTGACGTACATGCCATCCAGAACGATGTTGCCACCCACCTGCACTGCCCGGTCGCCTCGTATGGCGTAGCGGTTAATGTAGTTAGAGTCGTCAGCTCCGACCGCGACATATTTGCCGTCCCACTGAACTGGACCGGGATACCCGATGCTGTGGCGCAGCGAAATTCTCTTGAACGTCGCCCCTCCCTTAGGAATTTCACCAAACGCAAACGACGGCTTCTCGTAATAGCCGAAACCGTCGATAAATAGATTCCCTTTATTGTCGTAGCCGCAGAATGAAGTCTCGCCGAACCGCACTCTGTATACTTGTGGGGTGCCGGTTGCTCCCGCATACACGAGGATTCTGCCAGGCACGTTTGGCTTCTCTGGTCCGTAGCCGACTACGGCGAGGTTCCCGGAGGTTCGATCGATGGAACATCCCTGTGGGAATATGTTCGGCACCTTGAGCGTCGAAATCGGCTCCGTTCCGCCATGAGCATACTCGACGATGGTCCCTCCGTCGAAATTGGTTATCCACACGTCCCCATTGCGGTCCGTGCACATCCCCGCCGGGCTCGCAAAGCCGGTGAGTGTTCCTACCGGCTTGGCCTTCGGATATGAGTAGACGAGTACATCGCTTCCAAGCCCGCTGCTGTTGCCGCGGTCGCTAAGATAGAGCAAATCGTCGCTCTTGGCTTCCGGCAGCATCCACGAGCGCGCGGGCGCCGCGTGACCGGCAACGCTAACGCTTTGGGGCATTGCTCCCGCTCGTCCAACCGGCGACTGCGAGGCATCGCAGCTTGTTAGCATTCCAACAGTCAAACAGACACTGAGCGCGCGGATGAAACCCGAGCCTGTTTTCACGACGATTCTCCCTTCATGGCGTATTTAGCAAAAGAACGAAAATATACTAAAGTAGTCGCGCCGTTTATTGTCTCGCGAACCGCCGCCGCTGGCATGAGGCTAAAGTCCCTTCATGAGCGTGCATCGAGCGCCGAGGCTCGTCGGCAGGAGCCGCAGGCCTTTAGGCACTCTCGAACCAATCTGTGAGAAATTCTAGGATACGCAAGACTTCGGCCGGTAGCACATGCCAAGATGTATCGGCTGCGCACCGCGATCCAAGCCGACGCCAAGGTGATCGCTGACTGGTTTCCCACGCATAAGAGTGCCGTCTCCTGGGGCGGTCCCGACGTCCCAACGAACTTCGTTGCAACATGGCTCGCGAACCAGTATGCAGGTTCGTCCGGTCGCCACTTCGTGCTTGTCGACGAAAGCGGATGGATTTGCGGCACCTGTGCGGTACGATCGTTAGAGAACCCTCGGCGCATGCATGTCAGTCAACTTGCCATCGCGCCAACGATTCGGGCCGAGGAGTGGGGAGAAGACTGCTCGATCTCGTTGTCATCCTGGCGCGCTCGGCAGGTGCGGGAAAACTGACGCTTTTCGTTTATGAGGGTAACGCGGAAGCGCGCCGGCTCTACGAACGCTACGGCTTCGTCATTTCAGCGGAGAAACGCGCGAAAGCTAGCCCCTATGGTGCGATACTCCCAATGGAACTCACTCTCACAAGCACGGACAAGGCAGACACCCGCAGACGCCGGGACCTTAGCCCGCCTGGCGGGCGATGACCCGGCTCAGGGGTCGCCGGGAGCTGGCACAAGTTCGATTCCCTTTGGCGGGACCTTGCGTCTGCACGTTTGTCGAGCTGCTCGAGGCGATGCGCTAGGCCGCCAGATGTCACTCGAGTGCGCGAGCTTGAGCGATTGCTTCATCTTCGGTCATTGCGGCACCGGCTGCCGTGAGCCGCGTAAACTCGACGCTGCCGATCGCGTCCTGAAGTATCGCGGTAGTCTCGGCGTATTTTTTCGTCACACCAAATTGAGCCGGGATTCCCAATTCAGTACGCCGTGCTTCGACGAAGCCGATGAGCCGCGCCGCAGATACCTGATTGCCGCGGGTGCAGCGGCCCCTGACGCGTCCTCGCCAAAGACTTGCTACGACGAGATGATGCAAAGATACCGCCGACACCACGGACAGTCGGATCCGACTGGCAAGTGTCAGCGCCTCCTTCGCAAAATTCGTGCCTTCATCGTACCGAGTAAGGGCGATGAGATACATTGCCATTTGGGACGAGGCAGCGGCGATACCACGCACCGTTGACGAGGAGACGCTGGGCGTGCGGAGAGTCGCTAATACTTCCGCAGTCAGCTGCAGCGCTGCTTCCGCGTTTCCTGAAAGAAATTCGTTCTCCGCGAGGCCTAACGCTGCGGCCGACCATAAAGACTCCGCGCCATTGGCTTTCGCGAGGGCAACCGCCTCGGTTAAATCAGTGCGAGCAGCGCAAAAGTCACCGAGTCCACTCTGGACATTGCCGAAGTGTAGAAGCACCGTAGCGGTCAGGCGACGATTACCCAGCGTGCGTGCGGCCGCCAGCGCTTCTTCCAACAGCGGCGCTGCCTCTTCACGCCTTTCGAGGAGGCCGAAAACTCCGCCCATCAAGCTTTGCGCCCAAGCGATTCCGGAGATATCGCCGAGTTCGCGATACTTTGCCATCGCCCGCTCGGCCGCAGCTAGCGACAAACTTAATTCGCCGACCCGCCGAGCGCTGTTCGCGTGAGCGAATTCCAGCTCGGCCACTAGGCGGGGCGCAGTCCTTTCGTCAACCAACTGCAACGCCGACGTTATCCAACTGCGTACTTCGACTTCAGGGAACGCATGTCCAACACTGCGGGTCGCGGCAAGGCGTTGTGCCAAAACAACGAGCCTGCGGTTAGCGATCGTCCGTTCGAATACTGCACGCCAATTCCCCAATTCTATTTCTACCTGTGGTATCCACTCTTGCTCCGGCGTCGTTAACCAGGCGGAGTCAAAACATTCTGCCATCCGCACGTAAAAGGTCGCGTGTCGACACTCTACGGCTTCTCGATTACCTCGGACATCTAGTTTTTGCGCTGCATACTGTCTCGATGACTCTAAAAGCCGGTAGCGCTGGTCATCGCCGACCAACTCTGCTACTAACAACGACTTTGTTACTAGGGACGCTATGAGGTCGAGTATGTCGTCGTCATCTTCCTCATTGACAGTGCACACTTCCGCTGCGGCTTCGAGCGTGCAACTGCCAACGAAGATTGAGAGCGATTCAAAAAAACCGTTGCTCGCGGGGGGTCAACAGGTCGTAGCTCCAGTCGATTGAGGCGGTCATCGTCTGGTGCCGTGGTAACACTCGGCAGTCAGTGCTGGTCAGAAGTTTGAAGCGTCGGTCGAGGCGCTCGGCGATTTGGCGCGGCGCGAGCACGTTTACACGAGCGGCGGCAAGTTCGATCGCAAGGGGAATGCCATCTAGGCGGCGGCAGATCTCGACGACCTCTGGCGCGTTGTGGTCCGTTAACGTAAAGCTGGCGTCGACCGCAACGGCGCGATCAACGAACAGCTCGGTCGCACCATGGGTGAGTGCAGCTTGCGCGTTTCGGCACGGGTTAGGTGGGACCGCGAGCGATGGAATCCGGTAGACTTGCTCGCCGGTGACCGCCAACGGCTGGCGGCTCGTCGCAAGGATCCGCACCAATGGGCACACTTGTATGATGTGGGCCGTCATGTCACGAGCTCGGTCGATGACGTGCTCGCAATTGTCCAGGATCAGCAAAAGTCGCCGCGTCTCGAGGTGCGCGAGGACAATCTCGAGATCGGATCCAGTCATAGAGGGGAGCTGTAACGCAGCTCGGACTGTGCTCTCCACGAGCCGCTCGTGCCCAAGCGGAGCGAGGTCGACGAGCCACACACCGTCGGGGCACTCGTCAAGTACAGCGCTGCCAAGCTGCACCGCGACGCGAGTCTTACCGACCCCGCCGGTCCCTACAACCGTCACGAGCCGATGTCTGCGCAAGAGCCCTGCAACCTCATCCACCTCGCGCTGGCGCCCAACTAATGACGTCAACTGCCGCGGGAGGTTATTGCGTGTCGTCGCAGCCTCGTCGTCGGAGCGCAGCAGCCGTAACCGGGACGCGCTGGGCACGTCAGGGCGCTGGGGTCTGCGCGAGGGATCGACGGCACCTTTCAGTTGCGCCTCGCACCGCGGCAGCAGATCGAGCGCGCGCGCCAGGAGGTTCACTGTCTCGCTGTGAGGGCGCGTTCGCGCTCCGCGCTCTAAGGTACTAATAGCCTCGACGCTCAGCTTCGCGCGTTCCGCTAGGTCTTGTTGTGTCATGCCGGCGTCAAGGCGAAACTGCTTCAGCAGCGCCCCGAAGTGAGTGCGACCCGCAGTTTCCATCTGCCCTCCGTCGGCAGCCGACTTGTACGGATCATTTGTACGAGTCGTACCTGGACCCCTGGGAAGTGTCAAGCGGACAATAAGCGGGCGAGGTCTCGATAATCAAAGCCGCAGCTTGTTGTAAGTAACCAGGACCGGGATTTTTCCCTTGCTAATCGCCGAAAAGAGAGACAAACATGCGAACCTTCTATTCCCTAGGCGGCACTCTAATCGCGTTGATCGCGGTATCTATGCTTGCCGGTTGCTCCGGCAACACCGCGTCGATAGCTCCCAGCACCGCAGGGAAAACACAAGATCTTCGATCGATGCAGCGACCGTGGTTGCAAATTAATGGAAACAACGAGAGAGGTCGTCGCAGTGATGTAGCTTCGAAGCACGCTGTGACGCCGCCGAGCTTTTTCGATTCAAGCGAGAAAGGGGAGCCGCTCGTCTTCGTTTCAGACTACACTGGTAACGTCGTCGACATCTACAGACAACACGGCAACAACAAGATGGTCGGCCAGATTACGGGATTGAATGGTCCGAGCGGACTTGCGAGTGACCCTACCGACAATCTCTATGTTACGACGGGCTCCAGTATTCCGATCTATGCCTCTCCGTACACTGGAATGCCTTTGCTGACCTTGGACGATACCGGGTTCTTCCCCAACGGAGTTGCAATATC
>DATHOO010000120.1:0-9856 GCA_035484815.1 Candidatus Acidiferrales bacterium | reverse complement strand
ATGAGCAACGAATAGCCGAAGGCGAGCCACGCGCCGACGATCCAAGCCGCCGGTGAGCGCCGGTCGTCTTCGCTGCGGAGCAGTAAATAGATCTCGAGCAGAGCGAGGCCGCCAGAGATCGAGTCGACTTGCCCCCACAGTGCCGAGATATAAATGGTCGCCGGGTTCAAAAGATAGAGTGCCGCGGCGCCGAGCGCATAGCCCGTGCCGGCGAAGCGGCGAACGATTGCGTAGACTAGCGCGCCCACGCCGAGGTCGGCGAGAATTGCCGGGAGCTTGACAAGGTCGCGCAGTACGGCGTAGCCGGGATCGTGGGCGGCGAAGAAGAGGTTGATGAAGAGCAGGCGCACCACTAGCCCGACGACCAGAAGCGCGGGGAGCATATAGTTGATGGCGGCTTAGCCCGCGGCGAGCTATCGCATCAGCTAAGCGCTGGGCCAGGCGCGGGGCGCGGGGCAGGCGTTAACAATATCGCAGGAGCCGCCGAGGCTATCGGCGTGGGCAGAATCGCTCCGGGAAGACCTACATCGTTCCTCCATCCGTGCGACGTCAGGCCCAACCCGATGCATAGCGAACAGACGGCAATCGCAACCGTTCCCGAGATCGATCGCGCAACGCGACCACGCGAAATTTCCCTAGCTCGCTTACGAATCGAATCGGTTGGAGCGGGCGGGACGCTGACCGCGAGGGCGTCGCGTAATGCGGCTGGGAGATCGGACGGCATCCTTCGTTATCCTCTCTCGTTCCCGGGCTGTGGGTCGCGCACGGTGAGTAATGGCTCCAATATCTTTTTGGCGTTCATAACGTGAAATCGCACGGTGCTATCGGGAATCGCGAGCACTTTCGCAATCTCTCGGCTGCTCATCTCGGCATAGTAGTGAAGCGCGACGACTGCGCGTTGGCGCGGCGTCAGTCGATCCAAGGCCCGCATCACGTCGATTTTAACGAGACTCTCGGCCGGCTCGGTAGAAGCTACGATTTCGAGGGCGAGCTGCTCGTCGCGACGCTGTTTCTTTCCGATCGACAATGCGGTTCTCACGACGATGCGATAGAGCCAGACGTTGAACGCTTGCGGTGCGCGGAGTTTGGGCATCGCGTCGAGAATTATTGCGCACGCTTCCTGTGCGGCGTCTTCTGCCAGCCCGTGATCGCGCAAGACCGAAAAAGCGACCCGATACGCCTGCGGCCAAATGGCTCGTATGAAGGAGGCAACTTCAGCGTCAGACGCCTCACGAAAGAGCGTGAGCGCATCACCCCGAAGCCTCGCGCCCGGCCACGGGGCGCTCTCCGCGATCATCACATTAGTATAGAGCGTTTACCGAAGCAGAAGTGTTGGCGAGCCGTCCCGGGTGGTGGTGGGTTAGTGGCTCATCAGAATGGCGCGGTTGGTGTGACGGCTAGACCCATTGGTCTCCAATCCGGCGCGCGTAAGGTCCATAGCCGTTTGCCGCTGGCATAATCCAGGGCGACAACCGTGTTCGGGCGCCCGCGTCGTGCTACGCACCCAGACGAACTCAGCGGCTTTACGCTGCCGTCAAAGCATGAATCGGACACGTAAATCCTGTCCTCGCGCTGGTCGAAAGCAAACATGAACGGATGCGCCTGCCCCGTCTTGATGACACGCGACGGCGGCTGATCCTTGCCCTTGAAGACGTCGATCACGCCACCTGCACTATTTGCCACCAGAAGCGCGCCTTGGTCATCGACCGCTACGCTGGTATCAAAGTAGACGGTGTTGGGGGGAAGCAGGTTGACGCCATCCTTCGCGCCCGGCCGATAACGCTTTACCTGGCCCGCGTAACTCCCCACCGAGTTGTAACCCACATAAAGATTGTTTTTCGCGTCGAGAGTCAGGCAATATGGAGCACCGCCCGGGAAGAACGAGCGCGACGGTTTCGTTTTGCCGGGCGGATAGACGAGCACGCGGCCTCGCGTATGTGGCCCTCCGCAAGCGTCGGCGATATAGACCGTGCCGTCGGTGGCAGCAAGCACGTCGAACGCACACAATGCCCCTGTATAAATCCGAATTGGTTTGTGGCCACCCTTCGCGTAAACCTCGACGCTCTCGCGGCCGCTCATGTGTCCATTGGTGACGTAGAGATTGTCGTGCGCGTCAACGAAGATTCCGTCGGGCGTGAAGACGTCGTCGCGAATCCGGTCTACGGGGCCTTTCGATGGGTCGTCCCGCAGAAAAATGTCGATTCCGCCGCCCGAGCCGAAGCCCCAGTTGGCCACGTAGAGGCGCGAAGCGTCCTTGCTCGCGGCGGCGACAGTACGCGCAGCATACGCGCTCATGGGCGAGCCTGCCGGCGACAGCGGAACCGCCGCCCACCGTGCGCATCCTGATAACAGTAAAGCCAGGAAAGCGCCCGCCACGACGCCACCAACGACCACATGCAGGTGCCGTTTGAGCTGTACCACGGCCTCAACGGATTCGACACCGCTTACCGTTGCCCTCACGTGCGCTACAGCGTTGGGAAATCACATGAGCGCTGCTGAGCGCCTCGTGACTATCGCTGACTCGAGGTTTGCGGCAAAACGCTCGGTTGAGGTTTTGCGATCTGACCACCGCCGCTGACGGCCAAGCATGCGGCCGCCAGCAGTGCGGTGGGGAAACCGTGTAACGGAAACTATTTCTTCGCTGCCACCACGCCGAGCGGCTCATCGAAGCTGCCCGTAAACGTCGCAAGGGGTGAACCGCCGGCCGGATATTTATAAACCTCGCCGGCGCCGCCCGCGTCGCCACAATACAGCAGGCCCTTAACGAGCCACGTCTGCGCGCAGTCGCTGTTCCCGGTGTACTGTATGGTGTTCTTCAACGTCGCCGTCGTTCCACTGACCGTGTACTGATACGTCTCGCTCGTCTCCTGATCGAACACCGTGAGATAGGTGCCATCCCACTGTACCGAGCCGGGAAATTCCGGCGAGTTGCTCGTTTTGATCGTAACGAATTTGCTGCTGCCTTTCGGAAGCTCGACGAGCCCGTAGGCATAGCTCGCGGTGAAACCGTCGGCAAAGAGATTGCCGCTGGCATCGTAGCCGTCGAAGTACTCTCTGTCCAATGGCGTAGTGTACACTTTACCCGAGCCGGTCGCATTCTTGAAAATCACGACCTGACCGCCGGGACCGTACGAATTGCCCAATAGGACTCCGACTGCGAGGTCGCCGCTCGTATTCATGGCGCAGCTGGATGTGACCGTGTAGGGAAGAGGCAGCGTCCTGAGCAGCTTCTTTGGAACCTGGTATTCCTGAATTCCGCCGATGCTCAGGCGCCCGGGGTTCCAGAAAATCTTCTTGCCGTAGCCGTACAAAACGTTGGTGCACCCTTGGCCGCCGAGGCCATTAAGCTGACCGATCATGTTGGTGCTTTTTGGATAGTCGAAAATGCTGGCGAACGAGCCGTAGAAGTTGATGACGTACTCGTAGTTCTTCGACTTCGATTTATCGGGTACAAGCTCTGCGTAACGCGGTAGCGGATTCAGCCTCTCCGCCGTTACCGGACTACCATTCACGAACAGCGTCCTACCGACGTAGGTCGCGTTGAGCGTAGCGGCAGACGGGGCGACCGTCGAGCCGCCTGCGCAGGCCGAAACAGTTACGAGTGCAACGACAGCGCCGGCGCACTTAAGTAAACCAGGGGTGTTCATTAACCTTACTCCTTTGAAGTAGATATCAGGCGTCGCGCTCTTCGAATAGCGACACTCGTGTCCTTTGGGCTTTCGACTGGTTTTGGGGCCGAGCCTCCGCGAGGGTATTCGTGGACCGCAAAGACGTGGAGTTGTTCAAACGCCCTACACGGACATTTGTACTTCGGCGCAGGGGTCTGAGGATGCTTACTTCGGCTATAAGGGCGCGACACACCGGTTTTGGACGGTAAACGTCGATTCGACCTGGGCTACCGCATCGCAGATGCCCGCTGACGGCGCCCGCTATAGCGTAACGCAGAAGAAAGCGTCGGGATGGTCGAGCAAGTGAGGGGACGTATCGAGAAGCTCGTTTAATAGAGATCCATGAAAAACTTGCTCAAGACACTGCTCGCGTTGGGATGCCTCTGCTCCTTCGCAGGGCTCGCTGCGACCGCCGCGGACGCGCCTACGATTGTCATGTCCGATCAGGCAAAATACGGTCCAGCACCGGCGCCTTATCCGCACGGGGCGATGATGGCGGTGTTGTCCGGTGATCCGGCCAAGGCCGGCTCTCAATACACCGTTCGTCTGAAACTCGCCGATGGAACCCAGATTGCGCCACATATGCACGGCGACATCGAAAATGTCACGGTTCTCAGCGGCACGCTGATGGTCGGCGTCGGCAACGCAGTCGACCCAGCGTCCATGCTGGCGCTCACGCCCGGCTCGTACGCATCGATCCCGGCGGGGACACCGCACTATGCCACGGCCAAAGGCGAGACCGTCGTACAGGTAAACGGCGTCGGACCTGCCTCGATGACGTTGGTGAAGTAGTCGACGCTTGGCGCGATGCCGAGAGTTGTCTTTACGTCGGTCGATGAGTACATCGCTTCCCAGCCGGAACCGGCGCGAAGCGCGCTTCGGCAAGTACGTGACGCGATTCGCGTTGCCGTGCCTGAGGCTGAAGAATTGATAGCCTACAACATGCCAACGTATAAGCTGAACGGGACCGTATTCGTGCACTTCGGAGGTTGGAAAGATCACTACTCGATTTACGCAGCGACGAAATCCGTCCTCGCCGCATTCAAGCCCGAGCTACGACGATATGAAATCGAAAAAGGCACGATTCGCTTTCCGCTTTCGGAACGCGTACCAATGAGGCTGATCGAACGCATCGCGAAGCTTCGCGCCAAGGAAGTGTTACCTCATCCGCCCACGTCAGCGCGCAGAAAGCAGAGATAAGTCATGGATTTCATCGAACATATCGATCAATCAACCGTCGAGGGTCTGGAGCTAATTGCCGAGTCCAATCAATTTGCAATCTATGCCGTGGGCAGCCAAACGTATCTTTTGGTTCAACGACACGAAGGAACCCCGTGGATGGCGCTGCGTCTGTCAGGTGACGGGCTGTTCCGAATCTCTGCGCTGCTCAATGACACGATGCGCCATCTCTATCGTGACCTCGCATCGCAACTTTCACCGAACCACCTTGCCGAAGGCCAACACCCACGCAGGATCGGAGGTCCAGACGACCTTCCTCACGACGCGCTCATTGAAGCTGCAGACTCGCTGCCATAGCATTTCACGGCTGCGGAGGCCCGCTAAGCGAGCCAACGCAAGGCGCTGCCCCGAATAGACTGAGAGCGGCCTAGCCTAGCCCCTTACCGGATGGAAAGACTCGCAGCTAAAAAGGCCAAGAGCACCCTGCGCCTATGCCCGGATTAGCCGGACCAACCTTAGCGGTAGCGCTTGCTAAGCGGCTGCAGCTACGTCCTGGACGAACCTGGCGAAGAGAGCCTCGCGGACGAGCGACGTTAGCCGGGCGAGGTGCTCAGGGTCCCGTTCGAGGCACTCTAAGAACTGGTCCAGGTGGTAAGCGCGTTTCCCACGCTTTAATGGGACGTAGGCGAAGCCGCGTTTGTCCTGGGCCATAAGCGGGTTCATCAGAAAAAATTCGACGGTAGCCGCGAGCAGCTCGTGGTTCATAAGCAGTTCGCGCCGCTCCTCGGGCATCAATACGCCTGCGTCCAGGAGGTTGTCAATAACCGCAAGATGGCCTCGTATTGGCATGCGAATGAGGCTGTACTTCAGGGTATAGCCGGAGTGCTTCATAAGTTCACCTTACGTGATTGATTACCCGAAAGCAATCCCATGGGGCGTCGCGTGAGGCTGGGCGCAGCCTGGCGGGGGCGGCCGGCGCTTCATCGGTTCAATTGTAACAGAGATTCAGCGGTCCTTCGACTGCGCGAGCCGGGGGCAGCCCGACTCGCTCCGCTCAGGATAACAAGCTGGGCGCTCCGCTTAGGATGACAAAGCTATGCGTCCTTCGACTACGCTACGTCGTTGCCACGCCAAACGTTATTCCCAGTTGCCGCTCCGCTCAGATGACAATGGGAAGATCGGGCGGCTAAATCGGGCCTTCCCTGGGTTCTCAGCTCGAAGGGGCGTGAATCGGATAGGAGCGATGGCCTTTTCAACTAATGGATTTTCTTATGAGCATTCTGGAACTTCGCGGGAGCGCCGTGAAGGTCGCCTTTACGGTCAACGGAAGGCCGGTCGAGCTAGAGGTCGACCCGCGCGCGACCCTGCTCGATACGCTGCGAGACGCGTTGGGTCTGACCGGGACGAAGAAGGGCTGCGATCACGGCCAATGCGGCGCTTGCACGGTACATGTCGACGGGCGTCGCGTCAACTCGTGCCTTTCATTTGCGGCCATGCACGAGGGCTCAACGATCGACACTATTGAAGGCCTGGGGACGCCGGAGAACTTACATCCGATCCAGGCAGCGTTCCTGGAACGCGACGGATTCCAGTGCGGTTACTGTACGCCGGGGCAGATCATGTCGGCGGTCGCGCTATTAACCGAGCCCTGCGGGCAATCGGACGCCGATGTGGCTGAATGTATGAGTGGCAACGTCTGCCGCTGCGGTGCCTATCAGAATATCGTTGCCGCGATCCAGTCGGTGCGCAAGGCGAGAGGATGAACGCCTTTACGTTCAGCCGTGCTCGCAGCGTCGCAGATGCCCTGGGGCATTGGCACGACAACGTCAGGTTTCTCGCCGGAGGCACGACGCTGATTGATTTAATGAAGCTCAACGTCGAGCGTCCCGCGGAGATCATCGATATCAACGCGCTCCCGCTGGCCGAGGTGACGCGAACGCCGGACGGCGGCCTGAGTATCGGCGCGCTCGCGCGTAACTCCGACGTCGCCCATCATCCCGACGTCGTGCGCGACTATCCGCTGCTCGCGCAAGCGCTGCGTTCGGGAGCGTCGGTGCAGTTGCGAAACATGGCGTCGACCGGCGGTAACCTTTTGCAGCGCACGCGCTGCGTCTATTTTCGCGATCCGGCGATGGCGTGCAACAAGCGGTCGCCGGGGAGCGGTTGCGCCGCGATCGGGGGATTCAATCGTAACCTCGCGATTCTCGGGACGAGCGCGCACTGCATTGCGACCAATCCCTCCGATCAGAACGTCGCCCTTACCGCGCTCGAAGCGACGATTCATCTCAGCGGCTCAAGCGGCGCGCGCAGCGTGCCAATCGGCGATTTCTATCTGGTGCCGGGAGAGACGCCGGAGCGAGAGACGATCCTCGAGCCGGGCGAGCTGGTGACGTCGGTAACCCTGCCGCCGCCGGCCGCCGGCGCGAGATCGATTTACCTTAAGCTGCGCGATCGAGCGTCGTACGAGTTTGCGCTTGCGTCCGCCGCGGTCGTGGCGACCGTCCGCGACGGTACGATGCAATGCGTGCGCATCGCAATGGGCGGCATTGCCACCAAACCTTGGCGCAACCTCGATGTGGAAATAGCACTACAAGGGCAACCCGCGACGCACGAGCGCTTTACCGAAGCCGCGCGGATTCTTCTGAGCGATGCGAAGCCCCAGTCAGAGAACGGCTTCAAGGTCGAGCTGGCGAAGCGCTGTCTCGTTCACGCTTTGAGCCTGGCCACGGCGGCGGTGTAGGCGATGGCTACGAAGATCGTCGGTGAATCTCTGGCGCGCGTTGAAGGGCCGCTCAAGGTAACCGGAGCTGCGGCGTATACTGCCGATCACACTCTAGCGAACGTGGCCTATGCGGTGGCCGTCGGCAGTACCATTGCCAACGGCCGCATTGCTGCACTGAATATCTCGAAGGCTCGGGAGATGCCGGGCGTCATCGAGATCTATCACCGTGGAAACGTCGGCGCGCTCTACAAACCTTCGCCGGAAGCCGGCGCAATCGACGAGGCACGGCCGCCATTTGCCGACGACGTCATTCGCTATTACGGGCAGTACGTGGCGCTGGTCGTCGCTGAGACGTTCGAAGATGCAACGGCGGCCGCGGCGCTCATCGAGATAGCCTACGCGGACGTGGCCGCTCCCAACGTCGAACTCGAGCTCGTCGGAGATGACCAGCCAATCGAGTCCAGCCGGCGGGGCGACCCTGCGGCTGCCTACGACGCATCGCCCGTCAAAATCGATCGCACCTACGTAACCCCCGCTGAAACGCACAACCCGATCGAGCTGCACGCGTCGCTCGCATTCTACGACGGCGATGCATTCACGCTCTACGAAACGACGCAAGCGATCGCCAACCATCGCAACGTCGTCAGCGAGATTCTCGATGTACCTCGCGAGAACGTGCGGATCGTTATGAAGTTTCTTGGCTCGGGCTTTGGCGGCAAGCTCTGGCCCTGGACGCATGGGACCCTTGCCGCAGCGGCTGCGCGTAAGCTGGGTCGCCCGGTGAAGCTCGTCGTGACGCGTAAGCAGATGTTCCAGACCGTGGGTCACCGTACGCGCACACAGCAGCGCGTTCGGATGAGCGCGCAGCGTGACGGAACCCTCACGTCGCTGCGGCACGAAGCCGTCAACCATGCGAGCATGCTCGACGATTACGATGAAAACTGCGGCGAAGCGACGCCGTACTTCTACGGAACGCCGAACCTATTGGTGACTTCGGCACAGACTCGGCGGAACGTTGGCTCGCCGACCGCGATGCGCGGGCCCGGCGCAGTGCCGGGCCTGTTCGCAACCGAATCTGCATACGATGAACTCGCGATCGAGCTCGGCATCGATCCCGTGCAGCTTCGGTTACACAACGAGCCGGATCGGGATCAGTCGCTCGACGTTCCGTTTTCCTCGAGGCATTACGCCGAATGCCTGACGCTGGGCTCGGAGAAATTCGGCTGGTCGCAGCGCTCGACCGCGGTCGGATCGATGCGCAAAGACGGCGTTACACTCGGATGGGGAATGTCGGGCTGCTCGTGGATTGCGGGCCGCTTCGCCGCGGAAGCCCGTGTCGAGCTTCACGCTGACGGCTCGGCTCGCGTTGCGATCGGAACGCAGGACATCGGCACCGGCACGTACACGGTGCTGGCGCAACTCGTCGCCGAAACAACCGGCATCGCCGTCGACCGCATCGTCGTCGAGTTGGGCGACACGCGCTTGCCGCCCGGACCTACCTCCGGAGGCTCGCTCGTGACCTCCTCCGTCATCCCGGCTGTCCTGGAGGCAACGCGGGCCGCGATGAAATCGGCGCTCGGTCTCGCGACGACCGTGCCAAAGCAGCCCTTTGAGGATTGGTCGCCGGATGATCTCTCCTTTGAGAGCGGTAAAATCGTTGGGCGTAAGGGGTCGCGCAGCGAGCAGATCGACTTCCATCAAGTTCTGCGAAATGCGTCGGTGGCGATGGTCTCGGGAATTGGAAAAGCTGCGCGAACGGTCGGCGAAGAGCATCCGAAATATTCGCTCCACTCGTACGGCGCGCAGTTCGTCGAGGTTGCGTGGCAACCCGAAATCGCCAGACTTCGCGTGAATCGGGTCGTTACGGTCATCGATGCCGGCCGGATGATCAATCCGCGCACCGCGCGTAACCAGATCGAGGGCGCGATCGTGATGGGCGTCGGGATGGCGCTCTTCGAGCAAACGCACTACGATCCGCGCTCGGGCGCGCCGATTAACAGCAACTTGGCCGACTACATCGTTGCGACGAACGCCGACACGCCCCAGATGGACGTCACGTTCCTCGACTACCCCGACACGAAAGTGAATGAGCTGGGTGCTCGCGGCGTTGGCGAGATCGGACTTGCCGGAGTGGCATCCGCCATCGCGTCCGCCGTCTATCACGCGACCGGCGTGCGCGTGCGCACGTTACCGATCGAGATCGAGAAGTTACTCTGACCAGCCCCAGCGGGATTCGAATTCGCCCGTCCTGGGGGTGGCAAGCCCCCCGCGCCAAAAATTTTAAAAA
>DATHOO010000119.1:0-5099 GCA_035484815.1 Candidatus Acidiferrales bacterium | reverse complement strand
CTTTTAAACCGGTGCAGCAACGTCTCGGTGTAACCGCTTGACGCATCACGCTCGACTCCCTTAACGCGAGCGCCACCGGCCGGCAAGACGTTCGTGTTCGGAGCGTCGTTCGAGCAGCCCGCAGCGGCGATCAAGAGGAGGCTCACAACTGCAGACACGCAGAGACGCATGGTTCCCTCCTGCATGTTACTTTACATCGCCTTCCCGTCGAACGTCTGCGCCTGCAGCGCGTCGAGGAAATGCTCGAGGGCGGCAGCCCTTTCGGCCCCCATTTTTTGCGCCGTCTTCGTTATGAGCTTGGGCGGTATGTCACGAAGAAAAGAACGCAGCGCATTCACGGCACGCGCGAAGCTTTCGGCATGCTCGCCAGTGAGCGAGAGCATCCGCGCCGCGCCGATCTCGCCGAGGAAATCGAGCGAATCAGCGTCGTGGAGGACGATCGCTTCCGGCTGCGTGCCTGGATTGCTGTAGTACATGTGACCGCGCTCGGCTGCCTGAACCGCCGGGAGTTTCTCCATCGGAAACCCGGCCGCACGTAAGATCGCGCCGCTTTGCCGAGCCGCGCACTCGCCATGCTCCAGCTTCGTATCCTCGCACGGCATGAACGCCGCCATATCGTGCAAAAACGCAGCAGCAAAGAGCACGTCGGTATCGACGCGCAGACCGTCGCCTTGTGCGAGCTCAAGCGCGATGCGGTAGTTGCGCTCCGAATGCTGCCATCCCCAGGCTGGGTGATGGAACTTCGAACGGGCAAGATCGTAGATAGTTACCTTCCACTGCGCGTCGAGTGGGATACCGGTTGCGGTTTGCGCGGCTGGCGCCGCCGCGAGCAGCACGGCGAGCATGGCGCTCTGGGCTGAGATCATGGGCGCTACGTTCGGTTCAGTGGACGTAGTTGACTGCAATTGCCGGCGTTATGCTTGGGGCCGTATTGCGACCCTTCGGGATAATGCGCGTACCCAGCAGTAAGCCCAGATCGGCGCTCATGTTGTATTCGACCGCGGGAGCGAGTCCATACGCGACGCTGGTGCCCGAGCTCGCCTGAAACGCGTTTCCGCTGACGTAGGTGTTGCCACTCAGGCGATAGGTAAGGTCAAGCGCCGCCACCCAGTTACGCGAGATGCTGTACTCACCCGCTGCATCGGCGAAGAACGAGCTGCCCGGCTGGGCCGTCCCCGAAAAGTTCGACGGCGTGCCATAGACGCTGACGCCGTGCACGCCGGCAGTGCTCGAAAATGCTTGTGACAAATCGAGGCGCGTCCGCAGAATCCGGCCGTTGCCCATCCAAAAGTAGGTTTGCGTGTAGAGCGACAGCGTGGTCGTGTACGCGCCGCCGCCGATGCCGTCGCTCGGGCGATTTCCCAAATTATCGTACCGGCCCGTCGGAAACGATTGCTGCAGGGCGACGGCAGTCGACGGCGTCGCGCTGCCCAGATGAAATTTGGTGAAGCCGTATTGGGCGATAAGCGTCGTGTCGCCGAAGGCAACGCCTGAAGAGCTTAGCGCGTTGCTCGCGGCGTTGTAGCCGATCGCCGGCATCGCACCGACCGTCAAACGGTTGGTGAGCCCGTAGAGCAGATATGAGAGCGAGCCCCAACCGTTCGTGTGCGCCGCGATCGTGTTGTAAACGTAGGGCTCGATCAAGACCTGCCCTTGCGGCAACGTTCCCGCCGATGCCGCGAGCATCGGGCCTGTCCACCAAGCCTCGCTCAGCGGCTGGCGAGTCGGGGACGGAGCGGGTGTCGACATCGGTGCGGTCGCACCCGCGAGCAAGAACGCGACCGCTACGATGGGCATGCGAAGATATCCTACGCGTGCTTTACGCGGCTAAAATCCGCGATCCAGTTAACGCTCCACGTCTTGCCGGCATCCGGCGAAAACGACTGTTCGAAATGGAAAGCCGACGACGTAATGCCGGAAAAGGTGAATCGAACGCGGATCGCCTTACCGGCGAGCCTCTCGTCATCGTAGAATGTGCCGCGGCGGTTCGTGAACGAGCCAACCGTCGGGATGCCGATGCCCACGGAACTGCTATTAGCGAAGTAGATGTTCCATCGGCAGGTTCGGGGATCGTAAAGTCGTAGGCTGAGGCCTTCGATATGATTGGTGCCGTTATGGAGTTCGAGCTCCCCAAGGTTGGCACGACCGCCCCAAACCTTCCGATCGACGTTCGTGCCGACGTACTCGACCCAGGCATGAGCGTTCGTTAGGGGATGAGCCAAGCGCCGCAAGCGTACCGTCCAGTTGCCGAACTCGAAATCGAAAT
Source organism: Candidatus Acidiferrales bacterium (assembly GCA_035484815.1). Classification (GTDB taxonomy): domain Bacteria; phylum Vulcanimicrobiota; class Vulcanimicrobiia; order Vulcanimicrobiales; family Vulcanimicrobiaceae; genus Cybelea. The sequence continues at coordinate 2,833 of DATHOO010000119.1, read as the reverse complement.
CGTGCTGTCCGCCACATGTGGCGGCCGCCGGCCGCGCGGCGAAAAGTTGTAGCAGACCCAACAGCGTGGCGGCCACGCGAAAAGCGTTGAACACCGGGCCATCGTAGCCGCTCCGGTGGCCCCCGAAAAGGCCCAAGTTCGGTGAAATTGATGGTGCCAATGTGGTTGGAGTCGGCACGCCGATTGGACCCCGCGTTTTGCCAATATTTGGTGCTTCCTAACGACTACGGGTCACGTTACAATGCGCGCATGCGGTATCCGGAGCGCGGTCGCCACGAGTTCCCCACGATTGCGTCAATCTTGGACGAGTCGCTGGCGTGCTACGTAGGATTCGTCACTGCCGGAAGACCGGTGGTGATTCCCACGATTCACGGCCGCATCGAGCGGAGGCTCTACCTCCATGGTTCGGCTCTAAGCCGGTGGATGAACGGCCTCGTGGATGCGATGCCGGTTTGCGTTACCGCGAGCGTCCTCGACGGCATCGTGCTGGCGCGATCCGCCTACCAGCACTCGATGAACTATCGCTCCGTCGTAGCTTTCGGCGAGGCTGCCGCGGTTGTTGACGATGCGGAGAAGGTCGCCGCGCTTCGCGCGATTACCGAGCGCGTTTGCGCGGGCCGATGGGCTGATGTCCGCCTGCCGGCGCGCGACGAACTCCGCGCGACGCTGGTGCTGCGCGTCCCAATTGACGAGGCCTCGGCCAAGATTCGGGCAGGAGCGCCAATCGACTTCGAGCACGATCTCGAACGCAACGTTTGGGCCGGCGTGGTTCCGCTGCGCGTCGCGCGCGGCGAACCCGTTCCCGCCCCAAACTCCAAGAGCGGAATCGAACTTCCGGAGTACCTCTCCGACCTGGTCAAGGTTTGAGGGTTGCGGATTCGATTTGCGTTGAGGCACGATTCGCGAGCGAGTCGGATGCCGAACCCAACGCGGCCTCGTACGACCCCGCTGCGATAATCCACAGGTTTCGTTCCGGATCGAAGTCGGCGAGCAGCCGCGGATCGGCAACGACGGTAACTTGGCGGCTCTCGCCTGGCCCGAGATTGACCTTCGACCACGCCAGCAGGCGCATTGCAACCGTGCCAAGGCGCTTGGTGAGATAGAGTTGCGGCGTGTCGGTTCCGCGGCGCGATCCGGTATTGGTCACTTTGAAGCTCGCGGTAATCGTTCCGCCGCCGTGCAGGGCGAAGTCGCTGTAGCGAAACGTCGTATACGACAGCCCGTGGCCGAACGCAAAGAGCGGCGTCAAGCCTTGCTTCACGAATCGGCGATAGCCCACGTCGCTGCCGTCGGTGTAACTCACCGAGAACGGCGGTTGCGCTTGCGGCGACTCACCATTTGCCCAGATGGAAATCAGCGCGTCGAGTCCGGCCAGCTCGGGATGCACGAGTTGTGCGTCGCCGGCCGGAAATGTGATCGGTAGGCGGCCCGTCGCATCGACTCTTCCGAAGAGCACGTTGGCGATCGCATCGCCGCCGCGTAGTCCCGGATACCATGCTTCGACGACCGCGTTTACGCGATCGAGCCACGGCATCGTCACCGGATTTCCGGTCTCGAGCACGACGACCGTGCGAGGATTGGCGGCCGCGACTGCGGCAATCAAGGCGTCTTGTTCGTCGGGCAACGTCAGCGTCGGGGCGTCGATGCCTTCGGCGAGCCATTGTGTAACGAAGACGATCGCAACGTCGACGCGCCGAGCGAGTGCGGCGGCCTCGCTCGCGTATCGTCCGCTGATGAAGCTCACCGCCGCGTGCGGTGCCAGCGCTTTAATCGCCGCGAGCGGCGCCGAGCGATGGTAGAACGCTAGTCCATTCTCGCCGAACAGTTGAATCGCCAAAGTTCGGCCGGCCGGAGTTACCTGTGCCGACCCTCCGCCGGAGAGGACGCCCATATCGGCATGGCCACCGATAATTGCGATGCGGCGAATTGCCGGCGATAACGGCAACGCGCCGCCGTTCTTGAGCAGCACGATGCCGCGTTCGGCCGCAGTTTGCGCTGCCGCCGCATGCGCGCCGTAATCGATCGGCGAGCGCTCCGGCGGGTGATCGAAGAGGCCCACGGCAAGCATCGACCGCACGATGCGGCGATTCATATCGACGAGACGCGCTGGAGGAACGCTATCGAACCGGCCGCCCTCGGCGGCCGATTCTTGATCGACGCCGTCGGCGGCCGCCTCGAGACTATGAATCGCGCCCCAATCCGACATTACCCAGCCCGGAAATCCCCACGCAGTTTTGAGGATGTCGTTCAAGAGATGCGCGTTCTGACAGGCGGGCACGCCGTTGACGCGGTTGTAGGCGCACATCACTGCGCCGGGGTGTCCGTCATCCAACGCGAGCTCGAAGGCGAGCAGGTCGCTCTCGCGCATCGCGGCTTCGCCGATATCCGCCGAGAGCACCATGCGTCCCGTTTCCTGATCGTTCAAAGCGAAGTGCTTCATCGTTGCGACGACGTGCTGGTCTTGAATTCCGCAGATCTCGTCGCCGGCCAGCGTGCCGGCGAGCAGCGGGTCCTCCCCGAGATACTCGAAGTTGCGGCCACCGCGAGGTTCGCGCGTTAGGTTCAAACCGGGTCCGAGGAGCACGTTGAATCCCTTGCGCCACGCCTCGTCGCCGAGCAGCACGCCGTCGCGATAGGCGATTTGCGTATCCCAGGTTGAGGCGAGCGAGAGGCTCGACGGGAGCGCGGTTGCGACATCGCCCCGCCGGCGGTTTTCGGGATTCGCGATGCCGAGGCTCGCGTCGGTCTCTTGCAGCGCGGGGACGCCGAGTCGCGGCACGCCCGGAACGTATCCCGCCGAACCGATCGCGCCGGTCGGAACGCCGTTGCGCAA
>DATHOO010000118.1:0-21227 GCA_035484815.1 Candidatus Acidiferrales bacterium | reverse complement strand
GATCTAGACGGCGAGAAGGCAGACGAGGTACAGCGCGCGATGGTGCTCTCGCCGAGGCAGTTTTTTCGCGATCGGCGCGCCGCAATCACGGCGCTTGCGTCGGTGCTAGGCTTATCGGATCTCACTGCCGATCAAGTGCGCAACGCCCGGCAGTCGGCGACGCGGGAGCCGATAGCGTGCCGCGGCGCCGAACTCATTCGCGAAATTGAAGTCGTACGACGGACACTTGCGCGCAGCTTGTGGCAGACTGGAAACGTCGAATGTGTTCGAGTTCTGCGCGAGCTGGCGCAGGAGGTTCGAGAGCCGGTTAAACGCGCGGAGATACTGTTGGATCTCGCAGATGCCGCGACTGACTACGGTGACGAGGTCGCCGCTCGTGACGCCCAGCGCGCCGTCGCTGCCATGCTCCACGAGGCGGAGGCCGTCGAGGCCGGGCGTTCCGAATACCTTGAGGCACGACTCGCCCGCGTGCACGCGCGTCTTGCTGAGACGACGATTGATTCAGCGACCCACTATTCGCGCGCTGTCGCGCTGCTACGGCGTAGCCTGTTACCCGAGCCTGAGCACCTCGACGTGCGGTTTGCACTTGCCGAAGTACTCGGCGACTTGGCTCTCTTGCATTTCGCCGCAGGTTCCTTCACACAAGCTCGCGCGGCCTCGTTGGACGCAAGCGAACTCATCGACACATTTCGATTGTGGTCGCGGCCAAAATCACTCGAGACGCTGGCCTTGACCGCGCTGCTGGACGCATGCCTTTCGGGGCGAACGGCCTCTGCGATTGCAGTGATCTCAGGTTTGCTTCTGCGCGCCGTTGATGCGGGATGGTGTTCGACTGCCAGCCGGCTCGGCGCAGAACTCGTCGGCCTCAACTCGATGCGCGGCGAATATGAACAGGCGATTGTCTGGTATCAGAGGATAACGGAACTACTTCCGCCGGAGGGGGCGAAGCCGAGGGACGAAACAGTTCTGACGATGGAGGCGGCTCATGCGTACACGATGACCGGACACGCGGCACAAGCGCTATCGATCCTCAGCTGCCTCAAACGTGGGAACAAATGCGCGAGCGCAGAGATTCCGACGTGGCACAGGTTCGCAGCGGAGGCTTTAGAACGGCTAGGTGAGGAAACTTTAGCACTCGCGCAGGCTCACGAAGCGCTCAACGGTTACGAGGCCCAGCAAGTCCCGCGCGCGATCGGCGATACTCATCGTCTCATTGCCCTCTGTTGTGCGAAGCTTGGCGACATACACGCGGCGACGGACCATGTTCTGGAAGCGCAACGTTTGGCCGAACGTCACGCAACGCCCTACGGGCTCCTGCGCACGCTCGCCGCGAAGGCGCACGTATTGACAAGTGCGCCACTCAAAAAGGAAGCGATCGACCTCGCACTGCTCCTCAAACAACTCGGTAAGAGCGCCGACTCGCCCCCGTCAAATTTTCACTAGCGCGAGGCGCTAGACCACGCGAACTTCAAGCCTGCATACGCCATTCCATTGGTAGCCGTTAGGATTCCAATAGATCGAAGCGTCGAGGGGCTGCGCGCGCCCCAGGGCGTCAATCGCTCGTGACCAGACTTCGTGCGTCCCTGGCGCGAGGCTCTTCTGAATCGTCCATCGGCACCACGCATACCGGCTTCTCGATGGTTGAAGCGTCGCACTTCGCCAACTTTTCCCCCGATCAAACGACACCAGCACACACTCGATTGGTGCGTCGCCATCGTTGAATGCCACGCCGCGAAAAGTATGATCGCCTGCTGTAAGAACGACACTGGCTTCCGGATCCAAAATGAGGCTACTTATGCGAAGTTTCCAGGTCGGAACGCTGTTTTCAAGCGTAAAGTTGAACGCTTCTCCATGACGAACACGTGTTTTAGGAACCCGGTACTCCACAGCGTGGTAGAAGTTCGTGGATTCGATGCTCTCGAAGCGCAGTCGCTGCAGCCATTTGATTTGCATGGCGCCGTAGTAGCCCGGGGTCACAAATCGCACCGGGCCACCGTGAATGGCGGGCAGCGGTTCACCATTGAGCTTCAGCGCTAGTATAGACGTTTCAAGGCAATCGGCGAGCGGAAGGCTGTGCTCGAATTCCTGAACCTCGAGCCGCTGCCGGAGGTCCTTCCCTTCGGCCGTTACGAACTTTGCCTCGCGACCGATTTTGGCGTCGTGCTTTTCGAGCAATGCCAATAACGGAACTCCTGCGAAACGAACGTTTGCTATGCCGCCATGACCCCAAGCGACACCCGATACAGGGAACATTTCGGAGAATCTCGTGCGGCCGTTGCCCGAGCATTGAAGAACCATCTCATATTCGACTTGATCCATTCCGAGTAGCTCTTCGCCGGCAATCGGGACAGGGCGATCGATCAACCCGGCAAGCTCAAAAGTCCAGCCTTGAAGCGGCAGCAGCTCGGCGGTCACGCCCGCCGGGAGTCGCTGGACGTTCCGAACGAACAGATTTGAGACTGGTGTAACGGCGTCTTCCACGAGCAAGGCTTGCGGCGTCTCGAGCACAGCCGGATTCTCAGAAAGGACCTCTAGCCTTACATCCTTCCCCTCGATAGACGTTGCGCGCAGGTGTGACTCCGCCATATCGGTTCCCACTAGGCTACAGAGCCTTCGCCGGCATCGCTAGCCTGGCGCTGTCGAGAGCGATGAAAATGTGGAAACGCGGATTTGCGTGCAAATTTCTCTAGTATTCCATCTGCCGACACAACGCCTTCAACGCGCTCGAAGCGGACTATCTGGGACGCGTGCAGCTCGACCTGGGCAAGGTGCGAGCGGAGGCGCTGGCGGTTTCGGTGTAGCGCCCCTACCGCTGGGGGTCGACCAGGAAACAGGGCGCAGCGATTACGCGGTCGCATTAGTAATTGAGGAAGATCGACATGCCTGATGCTGCAATGAACGCTCAGATAACCGGCAAGCCGGGTTTTTTCGCTGCACTCGATCAGAGCGGGGGCTCGACGCCCGGCGCCTTGCGTCTGTACGGTATTCCGGACAGCGCCTACAACGGCGATACCGAAATGTTCGCGCTCATGCACGAAATGCGCGTGCGCGTCATGACGGCTCCGGCATTCACCGGCGACAAGGTCATCGCGACAATTTTGTTTGAGGGCACGATAGACGGCACGATCGACGACAAGCCAATTCCTGCCTTCCTGCGGAAGGATCGCGGAATCGTTCCTTTTCTGAAAGTGGATAAGGGCTTGCAAGATGAGCGCGACGGCGTGAATTTGATGAAGCCGATCCCAGGGCTCGACGCGGTGCTCGCTCGGGCTCTAGAACTGGGCATTTATGGCACGAAGGCGCGCTCTACCATTCGACTTTCCTCGCGCAGCGGCATTGCGTCAATTGTCGATCAGCAGTTTGAATTGGCCGCGCAGATCGCAGATCGAGGGTTGCTGCCGATTCTCGAGCCGGAAGTACTGATAAAGAGTCCCGAAAAGGAGGTCGCGGAAGCCCTGCTGCTAACTGCGCTCATGCAACAACTCGATGCTCTGCCGCACGGGCGCCGGGTAATCCTAAAACTGACGATCCCAAACGTGCCGAACTTTTACGAGCCTTTAATCACGCACGAGCGCGTTGCACGCGTCGTCGCGCTCTCCGGCGGCTATACACGTGACGACGCTTGCGAACGGCTGTCGCATAATCGCGGCATGATCGCTAGCTTTTCGCGCGCTCTACTAGAGGGCCTTACTCACGGTATGAGCGACGCCGCCTTCAACGACCAGCTGCAACAATCGATCGATGAGATCTATACGGCTTCAACCGTGAAAAACTGAGCGCCAAATCAAGCTGCTCCGAGCGTGTCCGCTCCCCTCCGGGCGCCGCTCGTCGGGCCCGGCCGGCATGGAAGCAGGAACCCCAAGAGGTGAGACATTCCCATGCGACAAACCCTCCCTTGCCCCCACTGCAGAGTGCTCATGAAAGGTCAGTACATTGAACCTTCTACGACTAACCGCCATTGCGGTTTTTTCGGTTGCCTTATCGGCGTGTTCCAGCTCCACGCAATCTGTACCAGCGAGCGGAACCGGCGCGAATCCCGCAGCCGCCAGTGCTAGTAGCATGGTGTCCTGGCGTGATTCGCTGGCACAAAACAAACTGCCAGCCGCAGGATGCTTTAAGGCAACATATCCGTCCACTCAGTGGCAGCGGGTTGCTTGTGTAACTCCGCCACGGATTTGGTACCCGCTTCCGCGATCGCACCGCGCGCAGGTAAATCAGACTGTGGGCGACGGCAACGATTTTACGGCGGATACAACCCCGCACTTGATTTCAATGGCGATCGGCGCATTCCCGAAAGTCAAGGGCGTGAAGACCGAGCAGAGCGGGGGCGGTATGGACTCTTACTCGCTGCAGCTCAACTCGAATTTCTTCGTTACTGCAGCGTGCGGGACGCTTCAGGACTGCGTCGGCTGGTCACAGTTCGTCTATGAGAATCCTTCGGGCTCAAGTCAAGGCACGCTGTTCATTCAGGACTGGCTGGTCGCCACGAACCCGTCTGGCTTTAAGAATTGCCCGCCGGGTAAAGGCTGGGAAAACCTCGGCATCGGCTGCGTGCAGAACAGCCCGTACGGCGTAAATCTTCCCAACGTCAATGTCACGGAATTAGGCAAGGTAATCGAGACTGGGAATGCGGACTCGAGCGGTGACAGTATCTATATGTCGGTCGGCACGACGGAATACGGCATGAAGAACGTGCAAGGCGACGGCATCACGGATCTGTCGCAGCACTGGGAAGGCGCCGAGTTCAACATCCTCGGCGACGGCGGCGGAGATCAAGCGAACTTTAATTCAGGATCGAAGATTACTGTGAGTATTCAGGCGGACGACGGCGTCAAGAAAAAACCCACCTGCCCTCCGAATAGCGGAACGACCGCTGAAACGAACAACCTGTTCTTCGTGAAAGCGCCTGCCAAGGCGCCGAAGTTGCAGTATCCCTCGATCGAGTTCACGATGAGCTCCCAACAGGGCGGCACTGCAACCTGCGACACCGAGAAAGGCACGTCCTAGACAGCCGTGAGAAGGCCCCGAGCCGCAAAGCTCGGGGCCTTCTTAGTTTCGGAGCCTAAGCCGGCGGCGTAAATCAGCATGTGCGATGGGGTCGTCGTGCCTTTCTTATACACCGCTACCGTTCGGCAAAGCGATGAGATTTGCATGCGCAATACCGCTAGCGTAACCTCAGGCCGGCTTAGGGATCCTTAGTCAATGACCAACCTTTCAGCTTCTTTGCCGCCACACCATAGTTCCCGAGCTGGTAGATCGAAACACCGGCCGGCGAGAACGTAAAATCGGTGAACGGCTCCGCGAGCATGGCCTTGAGGTAGTCCTCGGTGGCGAGGCCAATCGTCACGTGCGGGCTGAAGCTCTTACCAGTCTGATTCGGCACAAAGCTGGCCACGTAGTCGAACTCCGGCTGGACGATGTCGGGGTCTTCAGGCGTTGTAAAGTAGGCGGCGGCCGTTCCCGCCGGCACGGTGAACGGCGCGACAGCGTCGATCAACTCTTGCTGATACTGGAGAAGCGCATCAGTCGGATGGATCACTATTCCGGCAAGGCCCAAACCCTTCCACGGCATGTAATAGTATTTAAACGCTGTCAACGTCCACGTCGCAGGATGCTCGGTAACCAGGACGTCGCTTACGGCAGCAAAGACGTTTTCGAGAGCATCGGTTCTTACGTACCGTTGCAAGCAGGAAATGTGAGGCTGATGCGCCGCATCCAGCGCGTATCCCTTTGGGAATTCCTTAAGCAGGCGCGCATTAGCGGCCTGCGCGTGCGCTAACATTGAAGCATCGGGCTCAAGTAAAATATCGATCGCTGTTATGTCGCTCAAGGGTCGTCCTCCGATCCCCTTTTATTTTAGAAGGGGTCAACCTAATTTCGCTGGAAGGCCTCGGTTCCTTTGACGATGGAGGGCCGCCATAAGATGTCGGATGGAAAGCACGGCAAAATCACGCGGCGCAGGTTTACGGAAAGTGTCGGAATCGCTTCTGTTGCCGCCGCATTGCCGCGGCTCGCGGTAGCCCAGAGCACTAGCTCCATAGCCGATCGCAAGAACGCGCTCGATCACATCGTCGTGATCATGTTTGAAAACCGTTCGTTCGACAACGTGATCGGCAGGCTCTATGGCCCGGGGGAAGTCGAGTCGTTCGAGGGCGTGATCGGCAAGAACCTTACAAATCCCATCCCCGAGTGGGCGGAAAACGGTGCGAGTCGCAAGTCAGTAGAGTATAGCGTCGCAACAAACATGAACACGCCGAAGCCGGATCCGGGCGAAGAGTATCCGCACATCAACACCGATCTGTTTGGCGTCATGGATCCAAAGAACCGATTCATGCCCTTGTCGAAGATGGTGGCGCCCTACAACGCTCCGAGTCCGGGGCAGCAACCAACGATGGACGGATTCGTCAGCGACTACATCAGCGCGTTTACCGCCGAGATCGGGCGCCAACCGACCTACGAAGAGTACGCCCAGATTATGACGGGCTACACTCCGACGCAACTGCCGGTGACGTCATCGCTCGCGCGCGGATTCGCCACCTTCGACCATTGGTTTTGCGAAGTACCCTCTCAGACGTTCACCAACCGCTCGTTCTTCCACGCAGCCAGCGCGTCCGGTTTCGTGATAAACTTTCCACCCGCCGATGCCTTTCCAGTTCACAACACGGCAGAGACGATCTTTGAGCGGCTCGAAGCGAAAGGTCTCAGCTGGCGCGTCTACTGCGACGCGCCAAGCCCCGCGTCAATGACCGGCATCATTCACGCTTCTCGGCTGCACGGCCGTTTTGCTACGAACTTTCTTACGGTCGCAGACTTCCTGGAGGATGCGAAGAACGGTCGCCTCCCCAACTATGCGTTCATTGAGCCGAACATGTGGCATGGCCACAATGATATGCACCCTCCAATCTCGGCGTTGTTACACGGCTTACCGTGGGATCCGCCGTCATCGCTCCTCGGCGGTGAAGCATTGCTTGCAAAAGTTTACGACGCCGTCAGAACATCATCGACGTCGAGCGGATCGAACTACCTCAACACCTTGCTGCTGGTTGCCTTCGACGAAGCGGGCGGTACCTACGATCACGTCGCGCCGCCCGCGGCTCCTCCGCCCGACGATGCAGCCCCACCGGGACAGATGGGATTCACCTTCGACCGCTCGGGTCAGCGCGTGCCGGCGATCGCGATTTCGGCGTGGATTCCGCAGCGCCGCGTGGTTACCGAAGAGTATCGGCATACATCGCTGATACGAACGTTGCGCGAGCGATGGTCGCTCGGACCGCCGCTGACGGCGCGCGACGCGGTTGCCGCCGACATCGCACCCATTCTTTCGCTCGATACGCCGAGGCCGCCCGAGCAATGGCCGGACGTCACACCGCAGCCGGTACCGCCGTTCAACACCGCGCTGCTCCCACCAAACTTGCCGCTGTCGGTTCTTGGTAAGGGGATCTTCTTTGGCATCCTCGCCTTTGAGAAAAGCCTCGGCGCGAAGGTACCCGAGATCTCGCGAGATACGGACATGACGGGCGCCCAAGCGCAGGAGATCATTCGCAATATGTCGCTCGAGATATTTCCAGGATTGAGGTATAGCGGATGACTGATCCTCTTCCCTCGTGGAATGATGGTGCCACAAAGCGCGCGATTACCGATTTCGTCAAGAACACCACAACCGAAAGCAGCCCGGACTATGTGCGCGTGCCGGATCGCATCGCGCTGTTCGATAATGACGGGACGCTGTGGGTCGAGCAGCCGATGTATACGCAGCTTGCCTTCGTACTCAACGACGTTCGAAAGCTTGCTCCACAGCATCCCGAGTGGAGGACGACGGAGCCCTTCAAGTTCGTTTTAGAAAATGATCTGGCGGGGCTCGCGGCGGCTGGAGTGCCAGGCCTTATGCAGCTCTTAGCCGCGACTCAATGCGGAATGACGACCGAAGCATTTGCCAAAACGGCGAAGGACTGGATTGAAACGGCTCGCCACCCTAAATTCGATCGCCTCTACACGCAGTGCGTCTATCAACCGATGCTGGAGCTGCTCGAGTATCTACGGGCAAACGATTTCGAAGTCTATATCGTTACGGGCGGCGGCATGGAATTCGTACGCCCGTGGGCGGGACGGGTGTACGGCGTACCGCCGCGACGAGTCGTTGGCAGTTCACTAAAAACGAAGTTTGAGATGCAAGACAACCAGCCGGTTCTCATCCGCACGGCCGAGATCAACCTCGTCGACGACGGGAATGGTAAGCCGGTCGGCATCCACGAGTTCATCGGGCAGCAGCCGATCGCGGCCTGCGGAAACTCCGATGGCGACCTGGAGATGCTGCAATGGACGGCGTCCGGCAGCGGTGCTCGGCTGATTCTTCTCGTGCACCACACCGATGCAGATCGCGAGTACGCGTACGACGCTCATTCCGCTTTCGGCAAACTCAGCACGGCACTCGACGAAGCGAAGGCCAGAGGTTGGCTCGTTGTGGACATGAAACGCGACTGGAACACGATCTTTCCGCCCGTTTCACACTAGCCGATTCCACCTTGCACCTCTTAACGAAAGGCCATGCAGCTATGGGCGGATATCTCAGCAGCGTATTGCGCTACAGTACCGGAACGTTCGTATTGCTATTGGCACTGAGTTCACCGGCGCACGCCGATGAGGGGTTTTGGACGTTCGATAACGTTCCCGCCTCGAAGGTCGCGGCAAAGTATGGCTTTGCGCCTTCCCAGGCGTGGCTGCAGCACGTACGAAGTGCTTCGCTCAGATTGACGGGATCAACCGGCTGTTCGGCTTCGTTTATCTCACCGAATGGCTTGATCATGACCAATCACCATTGCGCGGTAAGCTGCGTAGCATCGCTCTCAACCTCTGCCGTTGACTACGTCAATAGCGGATTTTATGCCAAATCGCAAGCTGACGAAGTGAAATGCCCGGGCTTGGAGGCCGACCAACTCCTCACGATCGCCGACGTTACACGTGAGCATCTCGCGGCGACGAAGGGCAAGACCGGCAAAGCCTATACCGACGCGACACGCGCCGAAAACGCGAAGCTGCAGAAGGCGTGCGTCGGAAATCCGGCGATGCGGTGCGACGTCGTTGCGCTCTATCATGGGGGCGTTTACGATCTTTACACGTACCACCGCTATCGGGACGTGCGGTTAGCATTTGCGCCCGAATATGCCGTAGCGCAGTTTGGTGGTGACCCCGACAACTTCAACTTCCCCCGATTCGATTTCGACGTTGCGCTCCTGCGCGCGTATGACAAAGACCTGGCGGCCTCAACGCCGGAATACCTCCGCTGGAGCCCCAACGGCTCGAGCGCCGGCCAACTGGTTTTCGTCGCCGGGAACCCCGGCGGCACAAGTCGCGAAAACACCATAGCGCAGCTCGAATACCTGCGCGACATCGCGTTGCCGTGGTATTTTGGCAATCTCGCCGAGTTGCGCGGACGGCTCGCGGAATACGCGGCACAGAGCCCCGAGGCGGCGCGCCGCAGCAAAGATCTGCGGTTTGGAATCGAAAATGAGTATAAACGCCAGTTCGGCGGTCTCGAGGCGCTGCTTGATCCTACATTTTTCGGATCGCTGCGAGAAAAGGAGCGAATTTTGCAAGCCGCCGTCGCGGCGAGACCGGCTCTTCAATCCGAGTATGGGAATGCCTGGGCCAAACTTGCAGCCGTGCAAAAAGAGCGAGCGCGGCTCTTCCTGTCTCGGAGCTACAAATATCCGAGCGGCACGTACTGGAATTTCGCGCAGACGTTGGTGCGCCTGCCAGTGGAAAAGGCTAAACCCGATGCGCAGCGTCTGCCCGAATTCAGCGATGCAGCCCTCGTGACGTTGCCCGACGAACTTTTCGATCCCTCACCGATCTATTCGGATCTCGAAGAAGTACAACTCGCATTCTTTCTCGACGACCTGCGGCGACAATTTGGTCCGGACGATGCGTACGTAAAGCTTGCGCTTCAAGGACGTTCCCCCAGTGAGCAAGCTCATTACCTCATCAGCAACACGAGACTTGCCGACGTCGCTTACCGCAAGGTGCTCTATGAGGGCGGCGAAGCAGCGATAGACTCTTCGACCGACTCGTTCATCGTGCTCGCACGCTCGCTCGACGCGCAAATGCGTGCAGCCCAATCCGAATATGAAAATAAAGTCATGAACCCAACCGATCAGCTTTCAGGCCAGATCGCCAAGGCTCGATTCGCGATTACGGGCACGAGCGTGTACCCAGATGGCACGTTTTCGTTACGCTTGAGCTACGGCGCGGTCGAAGGATTCTCGGACGATCGTGGAACGTTCGCCCCATTTACAACCATCGGCGGACTATTCGCGCGAGCAAGCGGCGCCGATCCGTACGTTCTTCCATCGAGCTGGTTGAACGCGCGTGCGTCGCTCGATATGGAAACGCCGATGAATCTAAGTACGACGAACGACGTCATCGGGGGCAACTCTGGGAGCCCGCTCATCAACAAGGAGGCGCAGGTCGTGGGCCTCGTGTTCGACGGAAACATTCATTCGCTCGGAGGATACTACGGCTACGATCCGCGGCTCAATCGTACGATTTCCGTAGATAGTCGGGCTTTGATCGAAGGGCTGTCAAAAGTCTATCATGCCGATAGACTGGTTACCGAAATTTTGGGAAATAATTCCTGACTCGACTGCAGCGCACCGAGCTATGAGCCTCCAAGAATGGCGGTCAGCGTTTGGCTCTTCGCGAAGTTGTTCTCGCGCATCCAAGCATCGTTGAAGATGCGTGAGAGATAGCGCCCACCGCCGTCGCAGAGGATCGTAACCACCGTCGAACCGGCGGGAATCTCTCGTGCAATCATCGCCGCACCGACGACGTTGAGCCCGCTGGAGCCGCCCACAAAAATGCCGTCGTGTTCGAGCAGCCAGTGCGCCATCGCGACCGCCTGGGCATCGGTTACGCGAATCGCGCGATCGACCGGTGCGCCTTCGAAATTCGCAGTTAAGCGCTTGATACCGATGCCTTCGAGATCGGAGTCGCCCTCCGGCTTTAGTTCGCCGTTATTCACATAGTTGTAAAGGGCAGAACCCATCGGATCGCAGAGGACGGTGAGAATTGCTTCCCTTCGCGTCTTGAGCGCGCTCGCGACACCGGCGATCGTTCCACCGGTACCTGCCGCTGCGACGAATGCGTCGATCCGGCCGCCACCCTGCTCCCAAATCTCTGGGCCCGTCGTCGCCTCGTGGGCACGGCGATTCGCAAGGTTCTCGAATTGGTTGGCCCAAAACGCGCCGGGCGTCTTCTGCGCGATCAGGGACGCGACGTGGTAGTAGTTCTGCGGATTTGTAAACGCAACCGCAGGAACGACACGCACGTCCGATCCGTAGGCACGTAAAAGCTCGATCTTCTCACGTGACTGATCGTCGGGCACGACGATCACGCTCTTGTATCCGCGCTCGTTTGCGACGAGCGCAAGCGCGATACCGGTATTGCCGGCCGTTCCCTCGACAATCGTGCCGCCGGGCTGCAACGCACCCCTCGCTTCGGCGTCGTCGACGATGCCGCGCGCGGCGCGATCTTTCACCGATCCGCCGGGATTAAGGAACTCCGCCTTCCCTAGCACGCGCCGGCCGAGTTCGCGTGAGAGTTCGCGCAACTCGATAAGGGGCGTGTTGCCGACTGCGCCGGAGAAACCGCTGACGACCATGGCCGCGGTTACTCGCCGGAATGCCCGATTTCCCCTTGCGTGAATGAATGTCCGGCCCCCGGCATCGTCGTAAGCTTGAAAATCATCGGTAAACATACGTGAGCGATCGACTCGTTTGGCTGACGCTTTTCCTACTGGGTTGTTATCACGGCCTCAATCCCGGCATGGGCTGGCTCTTCGCCGCCGGACTAGGCTTCCAAGATCGCAGCGCTGCGGCGGTGCTGCGGGCGATCGTGCCGCTGGCACTGGGCCATATCATCTCCGTTGGCTTGATCGTACTCGTTACGATTTACGTTGCCGCTCAGATACCGCATCGCGCCGTGCACTTCGCAGCCGCCGCCATTCTGATTGGTTTCGGCGTTTACCGGCTCGTGCGCGCGCGACACATTCGTTGGGTCGGCATGCGCGTCGGATTCTCGGGGCTGACGCTCTGGGGATTTCTGATGTCGAGCGCGCACGGCGCCGGGCTTATGCTGCTGCCGTTCGTTATGGCCGGTCGCGCGGAAGCCACGAGCGGGATGGCGATGCCGATGCCGATGGTCCACCCGGCGCAGGGTGCACTCTTCACCGGCTGGCTGATGGTCGGCGTGCATACCCTCGGGTACGTGCTCACTGCCACGGCGATCGCGCTGCTCGTCTACACGAAGATTGGCGTGCGCTTCTTGCGAACTGGTTGGGTAAACCTGGATCTCCTCTGGGCCGCCGCACTCATCCTTACCGGCCTTATCGCCCTCGTCACCTGAGAAAAAGGAGACCTAGGTCATTAAATCGGATAAGGAGCCCCCTATGCAGCTTTTGAAGCCCGACCCGACCTTTTACGCCTCCCCGAAGGACGCCATCAAGGCCCCGCCCGAGACGCTTGCCTACGTGGCGCTGCTAAGCGCCACGGCGAACGGCGTTCCGGACCGGCTCGCGGTCGTGGACACTGATTCTACGTCGCAGCGTTTCGCGCAGGCGATCGGGGGCGTCACATTACCAAAAACCGGCGACGAGCTGCACCACTTCGGCTGGAACGCGTGCAGCGCGGCACTCTGTCCGTTTGCCCCGCACCCGCATGTCGAGCGGCGCTACCTCGTCGTACCGGGACTGCGCTCTTCGCGCATCCACATCATTGATACGAAACCCGATCCGTCGCAGCCGCGCATCGTGCGCGTGATCGAGCCGGAAGAGGTGGTCAAGCGCACGGGGTACACGCGCCCACACACCGTGCACTGCGGTCCCGATGCAATCTACATTAGCGCGCTCGGCAACGCCGACGGCGACGGACCTGGCGGCATCTTCATGATGGATTGCGACACGTTCGACATCATCGGCCCGTGGGAGAAGGATCGCGGCTCCCAGTATCTTGCCTACGATTTTTGGTGGCACCTCAACCGTGACGTGATGATCACCAGCGAATGGGGTACGCCCAAGATGCTGGAGAATGGCCTCAACCCCGAGTTGCTGCTCGGCGGTAAGTATGGCCACAATCTGCACTTCTGGGACCTCAAGAGCCGGAAGCTCAAGCAAAGCATCGACCTCGGCGCTGAGCAGCAGATGGTGCTCGAGCTGCGTCCGTCGCACGATCCTAACAACGAATGGGGATTCGCCGGCGTCGTCGTCTCGCTCAAGGACCTATCGAGCTCGATCTGGCTTTGGCACCGCAAGAACGGTGAGTGGACGGCAACCAAAGTGATCGAGATTCCGGCCGAGCCGGCCGACCCGGAGAAACTGCCGGATCTGCTCAAAGGCTTTGCTGCGGTTCCGCCGCTCCTGAGCGATATCGATCTTTCCGTTGACGATCGGTATCTCTACGCCTCGTGCTGGGGAACCGGCGAGATGCGACAATACGACGTCACCGATCCGTTCAATCCGAAGTTTATCGGCTCCGTGCGCATCGGCGGCATCGTCGGCCGCACGCCCCACCCGGCGCAGCCGGCTAAGCCGCTCGCGGGTGGACCGCAGATGGTCGAGATTAGCCGCGACGGGCGCCGCGTCTACTTCACTAACTCACTCTACCGGGCGTGGGACGATCAATTCTATCCGGACGGCGTCGGGAACTGGATGGTCAAGCTGAACGTCGGCGACGACGGCAAGATCGCATTCGACGAGAAGTTCTTCGTGGAGTTCGATCCAGCGTATCGCGTCCACCAGGTCCGTTTACAAGGCGGCGATGCGTCGTCGGATTCGTACTGCTTTTCCTAAGTCACTTTCGCTCCAGAGAGGATATTGATGACCACCAGCGCGGCGCAAGCGCCGACAGGCTTCTTGCGAATCAACGATACAGCACCAAACTTCACTGCCGAAACCACCGAGGGAAAAATCGACTTTCACCAGTGGATTGGTAATGGTTGGGCGGTATTGTTCTCGCATCCAAAAGATTTTACGCCGGTCTGTACGACCGAGCTCGGGTATCTGGCAGGCCTGAAGGATGAGTTCGCCAACCGCAACACCAAAATTATCGGCTTGAGCGTCGATCCGGTGAGCGACCACACGAAATGGGCGAGCGACATCGAAGAGACCCAGGGCCACAAGCTCAACTATCCGTTAATCGGTGACCCGGACCTCAAGATCGCAAAACTCTACGGGATGCTTCCGACCGATGCCGGTGAAACGTCGCAAGGCCGCACGCCGGCCGACAACGCCACCGTCCGCACCGTCTTCGTCATCGGCCCGGACAAGAAGATCAAGCTTATGCTGGTTTATCCGATGACCACCGGCCGGAACTTCGAGGAAGTGCTTCGCGTGATCGATTCGCTCCAGCTTAGCGCGAAACATCGAGTCGCGACACCGGTAAACTGGAAGCC
The DNA here is from genome assembly GCA_035484815.1 of Candidatus Acidiferrales bacterium. Lineage (GTDB taxonomy): Bacteria > Vulcanimicrobiota > Vulcanimicrobiia > Vulcanimicrobiales > Vulcanimicrobiaceae > Cybelea. The sequence continues at coordinate 6,785 of DATHOO010000118.1, read as the reverse complement.
GGGCGAAGACGTGATCATCGCGGGCGCCGTTTCGGACGACGAGGCTCGTCAAATCTATCCGCAAGGCTGGAAGGCCCCGAAGCCCTATCTACGCATCGTCCCGCACCCACAGTAACGTCACCATATCGCGGCGAGCGCACCTGCGGACGCGGCGTGGCGCGCGCGAACCCTCCCTTGACGGCGCGGCTGCTCCGGATTATAGTTAGTTAGCCTAACTAACTATATTTCGTAGCTGATTGGAGTGACGCCAATGATCGAAGGGCTTTCGTTCGTGATGCTTGCCGTGCGCGACGTCGACCGCACCGCAACCTTTTATCGCGACCTCCTCGGATTAACAATGACGGCGCGATTCGAAGAGTTCGCTTTCTTCGACACGGGAGAGGCGACCCTCGCGCTGACGTCCGAACTCGGAGGCAGCGCTGAGTCTCGAGGTGACGAGTGCGTTTTCGCAGTCTCCAGCGTCGAGAAAGTATATGCCGCTCTGAAGGGCCGTATCGAGTTTCTCAACGAGCCGCGCCCCGTCAACGACCGCAACTGGGCGGTGAACTTTCGCGACCCCGACGGACACCTTCTCTCACTGTATGGCCCGCAGTAGCGAGCTGCATCGGGTCGCCGACCGATTGCACTCGGCGGCCATCTATGTTCTGCGATACGCTCGGGAGGCGGACCGGCAGAGCAGCGTGGGACCCGCTCAGCTCTCCGCGTTATCCGTGCTGACGTATGGAGGACCGCATACGATCGGAGAACTGGCCGCCGTGGAACAAGTGACGCCCCCGACGATGACACGAATCGTCCAGGCTTTGCACGAGCGTGGCTTCGTACGCCTCAAGCGATCTCCGACGGATGCACGCGTGACCATCTGCGAAGCGGCGCGCGCCGGGGTGGCTATCCTAAGGAAGGCTCGGCAGGCGCGCCTCGACCGCATCGAAGCGCTCCTTTCCCAGAAGAAACTTGACGACGTCGCTCTCCTCGGCAAGGCCCTAGACGCCGTCCTTGACGATCGCCACTAGACGGCATGTGGGAAACCATCCTGGACCCGGAGACCATCAAACGAGCCTGCGGTGTCGCAGCGATGATTTACGGCATCGCGGCGGTCACACTTCTGATCGCCGTTGTAATTGCAAAGACCCCATCGCTGCGCAACGACTCGAGGATTCTCGCGCCGATACTTGCGATCATCGCGATCTCGCTCGCACTCATCGAAGTTGAGTTTCCGCGCGCATCCCAAACGCTGTTGTCAATACTCTACCCAACTGTCGTTCTGGCCCTCGCGCTTTCCGGTGCCGCCCTCATCATCCTCGCCATCCGCGTCTTGAAACACCGCGCGACGCGAATCGCGGCGGTTGTCGCCGCCCCGCTCCCAATGGCCACCAGCGGCGTGTTACTGCTCATCGCCTTGACGCTTGCGCACTCGCGGTTCTGCTGCTAAGAGATTCGGCAGCGCCGGCTTTCGGGAGATCGGAGTTGGACTGTTTGGCTAACCCTTTTCGCCCCTCTCGCGCAACGCGCTCTCGATTGCACGCGGAAGCTTCTGAAGCTCTTGCAGCATCAACGCTTGCGTCTCTCGTATCGACTCTAAAACGCCGTTGCTTTGGCTCGAAAGGGTGTCTAACGCCGTTCCCACCCCGTGCGCGAGAGCCAGCAACGCTTCAGATTCATCTGGGGCGTACGCCTCCCCGTCGCGCTTGCGACCACAGATGAGCGCGCCGAGAAGGTCGCCGCGCGAGATCATGGGGAACGCAAACTCGCCGCGTAACTGCGAATCAGGAAACGCCTGAAGGTCGATCGGCTTGTTCCACGCACGCAGAGCGATAATGCCCGGGTCGTTTTCGCTCACCTCCGCTCCTTGGCCATCGCCGGCGAAAGCGTAAGTCGCCACGCCGTCGCGAACAAGGATCGCCGCATCGGTGGCGGTCGTGTGCTCCTTCACCGTCTGTACGGCCCGGTCCAGCAGCGTGGCTCGGTCGGAGATATAGGACGCCTCGTGCGCGAAGCGGCGTAACGCCGACTCAGCCTCGTGCCGTTTGCTGAAAAAGACGCGATCGACGAACCCTTCGACGTATCCATGAATGTACCGCAGCGAGATGCCAAGACCGAGCGCCACGACCATGCCGATGAAGACGCTTGCGGTGTGGGTCGTGCTGGCGAGCCAGGCACCGGCAGCCCATTCGGCCAGAATGAATGCGCCGATCACAATCGCCGAAACTATCGTGAAGACGGCGGCGCGGTTCAAGAAGAAGCCAACGTCGATGAGCCGACGGCTGAGTGCCGCGTACGTCAGAGCAACCGGTGCCGTGAGCAGCACCAGCGTGCTAACGAGGCCAAGGAAAATCGTGTCGGAGTACGATGACGACGCGGTTGCGATCAAACCTAAGATGAAGAAGCAAAAATAGGCCGCAAGTGGTACTAGCGTCCATACCGCTCGCTGACGCTCGATGCCGCGGGATGCGGCGATTGCTAGGAGGCCGCAGAGCGCTGCCATGAGGACAGCGACCGCAACGGAAACTAACCCTGCGTTCCCCTCAACGAGCGGAAGTGGGTCGAACCGCAGCGTGATAACTCCGGCTGTCCCAACCAAAGAGATCGCGGTGAAGATCGCGAGGAACGTGTAACACAGCCATTGTGTGATGCGACGAGGTCGCGAGAGCGGCTGGGCGAAGCCACTTGCGAACGCCGCCAGCAGCGCCACCGACAACGGTCCGACAACGCTCGCTGAGATGTTCTGGAGAACATACGCCCAAGCCCAGGGCGTCGCAAAACCGATCAAGGCGCCGGTAAAAACAAAGGTCGCGATCCACAGCGATAGCAGTCGCATCTGGGGTAGGTCGGCACCACGCCACGCGATCAGGCTTGCAAACAGCAGCAGCCAAAGAGACGCGAATGTGAAGAGCCAGAAGCTCCAGGTAAGTACTGGCGCGCGCGGAATGATCGTGATTTCTTTTTGCAGCGAATCGCTGTGCACCGAAAGATTGAAAGCTCGTCCATTGAACGGCACTGCGAAAAGGAAGTAACGCTCGATAAGGGTGTTTGGCCGGATGTCAATGAGATCGCCTCGACGAAGCCCCGCGCGGGCGGCTGGTCCGCCGCGGTCGACCGACGTAACCGCGAGATTAAAGGGTTTCGAAGAGGCGCCGGTATTGGCTCCCCACCAGCCTTGCCACGATGGAGCGCCGCCAATCCCGGTCGCGTCAAGCACAACCGCTACCTGGGCGAGCGCCGCAAGTGCACAAATCGTGAGAAGCACCGGGCGCCATGCAACTCGTCTCATTGACGGCCTTTAACCGAGATCCCAAGATATTGAAGCTGTTCACTCGAGATTATCGTTTTCCGGCCTTCCCATCTCCACCATCAGCGCGTTACTCCGTAAGGAGTTCGGTTCCCAGCCCCTAGAATCGCTATCGGAGCGCCAACCCTAATAAATCGAACTCCGTCCGGACATATTTCGCGAGTTGGCGCACGGCGCCGTCCTCGCGCCACTTTTGCATGGCGAGCCGCAGTGCACCGAACGCAAGCATGGCGACTGTCCGAAGCATTTGGGATTTCTCATCGGGATACCGCTCGCGTAGGACGCCATAGACGATCGTTTCCATCTCGACGAAGCTTGCTTGCTTTCTTGCGCGAAGTGCTTCCGTCGATTGCATCAATCGGTCCACGACGATGGAGCGATCGGTTTCGTATCGAGAGACAAGCTTGAGAATCGTGTCGCGAGTAGCTTGCAGTGGATTCTTCTCGCGCGCTTCGGCTGTAAGCGTCGGCCCGAGCGCGGTAAAGAAGCTCTCGTCCCGCCAGTATTGAAGCAGCTCTTCCTTTGTCTTGAAGTAGTAGAAAAGCGTCCGCGCCGAGATGCCCGCCGCTGTGGCAACCGCTTCCAGCGTCGTTGCTTCAAAGCCGTCTTTGATGAAGAGGCGCAGCCCGTTCTCGGCAATGCGCACGAGCGTTGTGCGGCGCTTGCGTTCGCGAAGACCCTCCATTTTGGCGCGCTGTTGCCGAACCGAGTTCAACGGCTGCATCCTCTTGTATTCTTACAGTGACTGTAGTATTATAACACATCTACCAAAACTGCAGTCACTGTAAAAAATAAGAGAGGCAAACCCCCTATGAGCGCGCACGTCAGTATCTCGCCCGCCGAAGCTGCCGATCGCCTTGCCATCCGGGAGCTCATCGAGGCCTATGCGCACTGCGCCGATCGACGCGACGCCAAAGGTCAGATGTCTTTATTCACTCCGGACACCCACTTTGTGGTGTTCATGAACGCCAAAGACCCGATACCCTCGCAGGACCTTCGCACGCGTGACGCACTTGCCCCGATCTTTGAGAACCTCAATCAGTACGACGCTACCACGCACTTCGTTGGACAGACAACGATCTCGGCGCTTTCAGAGGACCGGGCCACAGCGGAAAGCTACTGCCTGGCCCACCACATAACGATTCATGGTGCGAAGCGACACCTGATGCTTGCCTCTCTTCGCTATCTCGACACGTTCGCAAAGGTCAACGGCACGTGGCTTTTTGCCGAACGCCTACTCTACGTCGACTGGCAGGAAGAACGTGAACTGTCATAACGTCGACGACGTGGCTTGAGTAAGTCGCGATTTGAGAGCTTCTCGGACGGCGTCTTCGCCTTTGCGATCACGCTGTTGGTCCTTGGAGTCGCGCTACCCGGCAGCCATTTTGCCTCCGATCACGCGCTGACGTCAGCTTTGTTACGGTTGTGGCCGAACCTGATCGCATACGGTCTCAGCTTCGCCGTAATAGGCCTCATGTGGCAGAATCATCTCGCCCTCTTTCGCCTTGTGGAACGAATCGATCGAAAAACGGTCCTGTTAAACTTATTGCTGCTCGCAGGAACGGCGTTCATTCCATTTGCAACTAGCACGCTCGGGTCGTATCCAACGATGCGCGCCTCGACATTTCTCTACGGGAGCGTGCTTCTGTTTTGCGCGTCGGCGAATAACCTGCTGCTGGCGCACCTCGTTCGCCGGCAAGCGTTCCGCGGCGACGTCGTGGAATCCTCGATCGCGCAAACCGTTCGCGGCTATTTCGGTGCCTGGGTTACCTACGCCCTCGCAATGTTGCTCGCGTTATTCGTACCGATTGCCAGCTTCGCAGCATACCTTGCGATCGTGTTCTATTTTCTTATTCCGCGTGGCGTTGATGCCGATCTCTAAGTCCACGAAGGAAGCACGTTTACGAAGATCACGCCGAAAGCGCTCCGACAAACCCGGCAGGGACTTCTTCGATGAGCACTTCGGCGCTGCGGTTACCCCAGCGCGCCGCTGCCACGGAACAGGTTTGCTCTCGCGCTTTATACTTTATTCATTTCAAACCGATAGAGTCCGGCAAAACACTCACTGTCGGAGGATTCATGTCTAAGAAATTCAGCGCCGTCGCTGTTACGTTTGTCGCTTTGGCGCTCGCTGCGTGCGGAGCGGGCAACGTCGGCGCCGGCAACACCGCGCAAATGAATGGCGCCACATACTCGCTGCCCGCAGTCGACTCGGATTTGGCGATGATCGCTACCCTCCCGAAAGACACCATCGGCGAAGAGCTCCCCTTCGAGGGCGTCGGATCGATCAAGTCGCCGGTATGGAAGGCGACGCTAGGCGGATTTACGCAAACGCTACGCTCGCAGTCGCTCGCGTTCCCCCCGGGAACGAAGATTACGATTCGCAACCTATCCAAGAGCATCACCCACACGCTCAATGTGGTCAAAGTGATCTCTGGACCACCGGCCGTCTTTCCGCCGAGTCCGAAACTCTCGATACCGGCAAAAGGCGACGGCAAACTCGAAGGCGGCTATGCGAGCGGGCCGATTAGTCCCGGCAAGTCCGTGACCGTTACGCTGGTGAAGGCCGGTACGTACTTGATCGGCTGCGCTTTCCACTACAGCGAAGGGATGCGCGACGTGCTTGTTGTTAAAGACGGCGCGAAGCCAGGGCCTCAAGCGACCCCACCAAGTCTCTAAGCTACGCCGCTTAATACGTTAGTCTCGCCGACGCGACGTCCGTGCCGGCGCGTTGCAGAGTGATCGACCGAATTCGGTCGCGCGGATGCACCAGCAGCGTCGCCGTTTCGCCGGAGCTCCCCAAAGCCCCGAGATCGGCGACGCCCGCTTCCGTCTGTGCGATCGCGTGTAACGAGCCACCGGGCTTATCGGCGATGATGTAAATCCACGAGCCGTCTCGCGCGTAAAGGATCTTCGCTGCGACGGGATTCGCGGACTCCGGGCTCATCGAGACGTGGTTGAAATGGCTGTGAACCATGGTTACGAGCGCGACGTCCTGGGTCTTCAGTCGTTGCTGAAGAACGAGCGATTGCCACCCAAGGCCGAGAAAAGCCAGTGCGAACGCTGCCGCCAATGCGAAGGGGAAGAGGTTCACTCGGCGTATGGCGGTCGGCTGCGGTCGCGTGGACTCACGCAGCCTTCGCTCCAACGCCGGAGATGGCGTGGACAGGGGCAACGCCGCCGCTAACGACGCCGCGACGGCTTGCGCTTGCCCGACGCGCTCGGCGCATTCCGAGCACGACGCAATGTGGCGCTCGACGTCGCGCGCCGCATCCTCGTCGAGCATCCCAAGCGGGTAGAGTTCCGCGTCTTCGCCGAGATGTTCGGTCACGAGCGGGTCCCCTCGGTGCTAGCCAGTTCCGTCTGCAACTTGCGCATGGCCATCGAGATGCGGCTCTTGATCGTGCCCAGCGGAACGTTCAGCTCCTGCGCGATCTCGACGTGGGTCTTGTTTCCATAGTATGCGAGTGTGAGCGCGGCCCGCTGTTCCTCGGGAAGC
>DATHOO010000117.1:0-5922 GCA_035484815.1 Candidatus Acidiferrales bacterium | reverse complement strand
GGCGCATAACGTCCTGGGCGCACACAAAGCACCTGGGCGGCTAGGTCACAGCGCGTTGCAGGCTGCCATGCGAGGCGTGGGCGCCGGGTAGCTTGCCACGTGCGGGAATGCTACGTTACGAAGATGCTTTATGCGTGATTGTGCGTCGCTTGCGCTACGCGTCGCGCTTGCATTGACGTTCCTCTATTCACTGGCCGACCGCTTTGGGTGGATCGGCGCGCCGGGCGTTACGAACGTATCGTGGGGCAACTTTTCGCACTTTACGACTTATGTTGGTACGTTGAATTGGTTTTTACCGCATTACCTGATTGCGGTGCTCGCCTGGGTCGATACCTCATTAGAAGCAGTTCTTGCTCTAATGCTCCTCGCCGGTCTGCGGCTGCGCGCCGTTTCCCTCGTCAGCGGGCTGCTGCTTCTCGCGTTTGCGACTGCCATGAGCGTCGCGAGCGGCATAGGGGCACCGTTTCAATACTCCGTTTTCACCGCATCTGCCGCCGCATTCTTGCTCGCTAGCCAGCCGTCGGATCGCTGGTCCCTCGATCGTCTCCGGCAACTTCGACGGAAAGCGGACCCCGCTTAGCGCAACCTTTCTTGCTCCGACCGGGTGTAAAGGTTTGCATCGGGGGCGAATCTGTGAGACACTGCTCCCCGTCCTCAAGCGCGATCTTTCGAGTGGTCGATAAGTTGCGCCCACTATAAAGATCGGTTTTAATATCTCCATTTTTGCAGAGCTCCGCCTGGATGCTGCGCTACGTCGCGGTATCGAAGATTTTCACTATTCAGAGGCCACGCCCATACAGCGCTCGGCTATTCCCGTTGCTCTGGCCGGTCGCGACGTCTTCGCGAGCGCGCCGACCGGCAGCGGAAAAACCGCAGCTTTCGGCATTCCGCTACTCCAAAGACTGCTCGAACGGCGCGCCGGCGGCACTGCCGCGCTGGTCTTGACGCCGACACGCGAGCTGGCGCAGCAAGTCGCGCAGCATCTTGCGCAGTTGGCAAAACACACGAACCTACGCATCACGCCGATTTACGGCGGCGTGGCGATGAAACCGCAGATCAAAGCCATGCGGCGCGGCACCGACGTGGTCGTCGCGACGCCTGGACGACTCATCGACTTGATGCAGCAGGGCGAAGCTCGCCTCGACTCTATTGAGATTTGCGTGCTCGACGAAGCCGATCGTATGCTCGATATGGGGTTCTTACCGTCGGTAAAGCGCATCATCGCCAAACTCCCGGCCGACCGCCAGACTCTCTGTTTCTCGGCGACGCTCGGCAGTGCGGTGGTTGGGCTGGCACGCGAGTTTCTCCACGATCCCGTGCGCATCAATTTAGCACCCCCGACGCCGGTAGCAACCGTAACCCAGTGGGTATACGAAGTCGAGCAGCACAAGAAAACCGAACTCCTAGTGGATCTGCTCAAAGATGGCCGCGTCTTCAATGCGATCGTTTTTACGCGGACCAAGTCGCGGGCCGAACGCGTCGCCGGCGCCTTGACGCGGCATTCCGTCGATGTGGAGCGCATTCACGGCGATCGTTCGCAGGCGCAGCGCTCGCGCGCTCTCGAGGCCTTTAAGAACGGGCGCTACCGGGTCCTCGTCGCCACCGACGTCGCCTCGCGAGGCATCGATATTGCCGATCTCGGACACGTCATAAACTACGACGTCCCGTCCGAGCCGACCGATTACATTCATCGCATCGGGCGCACGGGGCGCGCTCAAAAAACCGGCGACGCGATCACGTTCGTCTCACGCGACGAGGCGGGCTCGTTTGCACGGATCGAAGGCGCCCTCGGCACGCCTCTAAAGCGCAGCGCGCACGACTTCATGGAGCCGGCATCTGCTCGAACGCTTACGGTCGAGCCGCAGGTGCGCCGCCGGTCTTTTCAGCGTCGTCGTCGCCGCTGAACTTTCTAGAGCATGTACTTGCTCTTGATGCGAATGTCGCGACCGGCAAATGGCCCCTGCTCGTAGGCGTAAACTTCGATCCTCACGCGATCGGGCGGGAACATCCGTGTGACCTCCCTGAAATCCTGATTGACGGCTCTTAGGCCGTCGAAGATGCAAGTGTGGAGTTCGCCGGTATCCGCCGGCACCGATACGCCCTGACGACACTCCAGCCGCACGAGCAGTCGCGCTTCGCCGTCGGGCCCGTCCTCGCGACCGAACTGAAACGAGTTGACGGTGCCGGCGCAACGTTCGTTGACGACGGCTTCGAGATCTCCCGGTGAGACCTTCGCTCCGTAGAATGGAACGGTCATGTCGCTGCGTCCGAAGAGGTAGAGAATCGGGAAATGGCTCACTCGCGGCGGTCTGACGCCTGCGTGTCCGGGAAATTCCGAGAGTACGGCCTGAAGTTGGTTGTATGTAATAATCCCACCGGAGTCGTGCAGGTTGTAGCGCACCTTAGGCGCCGCGGTACCGAGCCGCGTAATCGTGAAGAGAAGTTCGCCTTCATCGGTGGACTCGATATAGTGGTCGATCGGATTGTATTGAAAGATCATCGGTGGCGCGTCTCGCCGGAAAAGACGCAGGCACAAGCTCCGGTCTTGCATGCACGCCTTTCTCAAGGCGATCGTCAGATCGGTTTCGGTGGCGAGATTGATTTCCAGGTCGGAAGCGCCATAAGACGATAGCACGGTCTTAAAAGATTCCATCAAATGCATCCGCAGCGCCTCGGATATTCCCTCGCCTCCGACGATGGCGTGCAAATCGTAGCTCGCCAGCGGCACATCGGTGTTGTCGACGAACTGCTTGATGAACGGCGGATAGCCAAAGATCAGATAGCGGTACTTCGGACCAAAGAGGCGCAACGTGTTTTCCAATTTGTCCGGGTCGGGCCCGATTGATTTGAGAATGCCGACGTTCGAGAGCGACATCGAGACGTTCATACCGGTGGCCCACGGGCCGAGCGCGAAGCAGTTGATGAGAAAGTAGCTTGCGTCGCCGAACATCAGACCGTAGTTCAATTGAAGATCGCGGCCGGCACGCGCGCGCTCTTCTGGACCGCGCACCCAATTGTTCGGCACTCCGCTGGACCCGGATGATTCGTCGATCACGGAACCAAACGGCGGAATGCGGCCGCCGTAACAGCGCTCCTCAACCGAATAGGCCTTCACGTAGTTTGCCTTGTCGGTGGTTGGAACGTCCTCCAACACCCGGACGCGAACCCCTTGCTCGGCGAGGAACGTGCGGTACGCCGGCGCGTGGCGGCGGGCCTTCTCGTAGACTCCGCGCGCTTTAATGCGCCCGAGATACGCCAGCAAAGGTTGAACCGGTCTGGTATTCATCAGCGCATACAACGGCGGGCACCAGTTGATGAAGCGACGGAGCTGGTCGAGCAGCGCCGTGAGCGGCAGCGCCGCCTTTTCGATCACCGCAGAAAGTCCGCGAGCGGCCGGCGCAGGCTTCTCGGCACGTTGCCGGCATAGCCCAGCTTGAAGACGAGCCATACGTTCGTAGCGCCTGTTATGGATTCGATTTGCTTCGCCGCCGAGCGGTTGGTGACCAGATTGCCAAGCGGATGCAGCGACAATCCCTCCGCAGTTACCGACAGCCAGAAGCGCATCAGCGTGTGCCCCGATTTCAGCGCCGCCATCGGCTCCCAAAAGTCGCCGCTCAACCACCCGATGCACGGGGTCGCAAACGCGCGCCGATAGTGCGCGGCCGCTCCGGCGCTCAAGCCCGGTAGACGCAGCAGCCCGGGCGCGTTCTTCGCGATCGAAAGCTCGAGCGAGCTCATGCTCATGCAACGGCTCGACAGCCCATCTCGATGCCCCCGTTCCTGTCTCTCGCCGCATCGGAACCACGGAGCGATTTCGCCATGGTAGTTCGCATCGTTGAGGTCATGGAATATCGTGGCGATGTTGACGTCGGCGATCGCGCGGATTTCCGCCCGGTCTGCCGTCGACCCGAAGATCGCTCCTCGCGCGGCTGCGACCTCAGCGAGCCGCCGTAACGATTCCTCCGGAACCGGTGTGGCTTCGTATGCCATCCGCGCGGTCGCCCGCCGAATGACGAGGTCTATCTCAAACTCCGATTTCACGTTCGATTCGTCATCGAGTCGCATCTTCGCGATCGGCAGGAGTTCGTCGGCGACGCGGATGCGCTTGGGGATCTCCGGCAGGTCCTCGCTGACAACGTAGCTGAGTTTTTTGTGCTGGTGCGCCGCGGCGATCGCCAGCGTCTCCAGAAATAACCCCATCGCCGAGATCAGGAAACTCCCCGTCACATCCTCCTGAGGTAGCGCGCGCTGCAGATCCATGAACAAGGTTGCCGTCGAGCAATCCTCGATTCGAATTGCCCACGGCTGCACGTTGTGAGGCGACGGCGCTAAAATGGCCGTTTCGAGCGGGTGATCCCAACTGTCAGTCACGCGTTGTCGGATACCCTCACCACCCAAGCGAAGTCCTTCAGGAGAAGTGCTTTGGAGTGGCTGCGCAGCTGATCCTCGGCTAGGCGTAGGCATCGCTTCCGACGAAGCGATCCTGGCCATGGTCGAGAGCTTCGCACGGCCACTAAAAGGCCACCGCGTCGTTGCCGGTCTGTCCCAAGAGCACCTCGGGGAGCGTTCGGGTGTGAGCCCCAGTGCGATCGGTGCGCTCGAACGTGGAGCGCAGCCGGGCTCTGTACAAAGCGAGACGGAAAAACTTGTATAAGCTCCGCGAGCAGCTGATCGCGGTTGCGGAAATAAAGCAGTCCCCTCAGAGTGGGCCACGGCTCTTCGCGATCTGCGCAGCCGCGAGCCTCGCAGTGCTGATCGACGGCACCGCCACGAATATCGTCAACAGCGGCATTCCCTATCTCCAAGGCAATTTGGCCGCAACACCCGACGAGGCGTCGTGGATCCTCACCGCCTTCAACGCCCCCTACTACTCCACGATCCTCTTCTCTCCGTGGCTATACGCGCGCATCGGTGGAAAGACGTTGCTGCTCACGGGACTCGCAGGCTACAGTCTCATATCACTTGCGTTACTTCTGGCACACGCTTTCCCGCTCGAGATCGGCTTGCGCTTCGTGCAAGGCATGATGCTCGGCTGCGTCTTCGTCCCGGCAGCGATCTTGCTCTTCACGTCGTTGCCACTCGCCCTGCTGCCGTTCGCTCCACCATATTTTGTGACGCTCGTCCTGGGCTCGGGGCTAATGGGCAACCTGATCGGCGGATACATCAGCGAAAACTACGGCGGCACCGACGTCTACTTTTTTGGGATGATCGCCGCCTTGATAGGGACGGCCCTCGTCTACCTTGCAGCGCCGTCGAGCGGTACCCCACAGCGACGGCTCCGGCCCGACGTCGTCGGTTACGCACTATCTATTATGATGTTCGGAGCGTTGCAGTATCTTGCGAACGAGGGCGAGCGCCGCAATTGGTTCGATGACCCGTCGATAACGATCGCGTTTGTAGTCCTCGTCGTCGCAGCCCCGGCATTCGTTCTTTGGGAGCTTGGAGCAACCGCTCCGCACGTCAACTTCCGCTTGATTAGCGAAAAACGCAACCTTGCCGTCGGCGGAGCCTTCAATATCGTCCTGGGGATCGTGGGATATTCAATCCTCGTGTTCGTTCAGTACCTGGAGACGCAGATTCAGGCAACGGAAACGGTCGCCGGCGCAATAGTCCTGCTCCGGCTCGCCACGTATATCGTCGGAATCATCGTGGCCTTTGCCCTCGTAAAGCAGCGCATTCTCGGCGTGCGCACCGTGATTTGCGTTGCGGCCATCGGAAGCGCCGTCACGTTCTTTGCCTATGCGCTGTCGATGACGACGACCGCCGAGACGGGAAGCTTCATCGTAGTCTCCCTTGTCTTCGGACTCTTCTTCTCAATGCTGAGCCAGCCCGTACCGGCGCTCGTGCTGGGAACGCTCGGTCTTGCGGAGCTGCCCATGGGGGTCTCCATCTATAAGGTCAGTGCGCCTCTGGGGCTCAACA
>DATHOO010000116.1:0-8928 GCA_035484815.1 Candidatus Acidiferrales bacterium | reverse complement strand
GCCGGTCCGCGCATGCAAATGAATTTGCCGCCACTTCCGGCGGGAACGTACAGGCTCTGGGTACAGTTTCGCGGCCGCGAGGGCGAGGTCTTCATCGCCCCGTTTACGCTGCTGGCGCAATAGCGCGGCGTAAGCGCTTCAGAGCAATCGACGCAAAAAAAAGCAGCGTCGCGAGTAAGACGATCGTCGCGCCGCTCGACGCCCGCACGTAGTACGAAAGGTAGAGCCCACCGACGGTGCTTGCGGCGCCAAAGAGCGCTGCCAGCGCCATCATGGGCGGAAAGCGCGACGTGAGTTGATACGCTGCCGCGGCCGGCGTTACCAGCAGCGCGGCAACGAGAACGATGCCGACCGCCTGCAGCGACACGACGATCGTGAGCGCCAGCATGACGAGGAGCATATACTCGTACGCCGGGGCGGCGATGCCGCTCGCCTGCGCTACGATCGGATCGAACGTCGTATAGAGCAAACCTCGAAAGAGCACGACGACTGCCAGGCCGACAATAATGCTCAGCCCGAGGATCAGCCACAGATCCTGCGGCTGCACCGCGAGGATATCACCAAAGAGAAAGCTCTGCAGGTCGATCGCATAGCTGCGCTGCTGGCTCATGAGAAAGACGCCCAACGCGAACATGCCGGTAAAGAGCACGCCGATCGTCGTATCGAGCGAGATCTGTCCCCGGCGATGAACGAAGCCGATCCCGATCGCAGTAAGCACCGCGACGATGCCGGCACCGATATAGAAGTTCGCCCCGCGCAGATAGGCGATCACGATGCCGGCGAACGAGGCGTGCGCGATGCCGTCGCCGATGAACGAGAGCTTGCGCAGAATGACGTACGTTCCCATCGTCGAGCAGAGTATCCCGACGGCGAGTGCCGCAACGAAGGCGCGCTGCATGAACGCGTAGTGAAACGGCTCGACCAACGTGTCGAAACTCACTAGCGCCGAATTTCCGGATGGGCCGCGTGCGCCTCGTGCGGCTCGTGATCGTGGCGCAGGTGTCCGTGCGTGTGCGTGTGTTCGCGAATTGCGCTGTATGCGCCCGATTCGACGACCTCGCGCGGGGTGCCGAGCGCGAGCACGTTGCGATCGAGCACGAGCAACCGGTCGAACCACTCATCGACGCGGTCGAGGTCGTGGGTCGCCATAAGCACCGGCATGCCGCGACCGACGAGTTGGCGCACGATCTCACGCAGCGATTCTTCCGTGGCCGCGTCGACGCCGGTCGTCGGCTCGTCGAGCAGTAAGAGTTGAGGTTCCTGCGCGAGCGCGCGTGCCACGAAGGCCCGCTGCTGCTGTCCCCCCGATAGATGCGCGATATGGCGATTCGCAAGCGCGCTCATGTTCACGATGGCTAGTGCATCGCGCACGACCTCGCGGTCGCGAAGACCGAAACGCTGCCAGAAACGCAAGCGCGCGAACCTTCCCATCGCCACGACGTCCCAAACCGTGGCGGGAAACGACCAGTCGACGGCTTCGACTTGTGGGACGTACGCGATCGTTCCGGGCGGCAGCTGGCGCGGCCGCGCGCCGAGAACGCGCAGCTCGCCGCTCGACGGCGCCAAGAGTCCCGCGATCGTTTTGAGCAGCGTCGACTTTCCCGACCCGTTCGGGCCGACGATACCAAGCGCCTCGCCGTAATGCACCGTCAGCGTCGCACCGACCAGCGCGGTAAAATCCTCGTAGCGCACAACCAAATCGCGCGCCACCACCGCATCCTCTATCATGCCGTTGTCACCCTGAGCACGCCACGCAGCCTTGTAACCCTGAGAACGCCACGCAGCCTTGTCATCCTGAGCAGACCACGTAGCCTTGTCATCCTGAACGCGCCGCGCAACAGCCTTGTCATCCTGAGCCCTTCGACTCGCTGCGCTCGCTCAGGACAGGCGTAGTCGAAGGACGAACGATCACCGCAACGCTTGCACGATGACGTTCGTATCGTACGTCATCATGTCGATGTAGTTTGCCACGCGTGGATCGGTGCCCACGGAGTCGTCATAGAGATTCTCGATGACCTTGATGCCGGCGCCTTGGGCGATGGTTGAAAGCAGTTTTGGACTATATTCGGGCTCGCTAAAAACCGCGCGCACGCCGTGCCGCTTCGCCGAATCAATCAGTTCGGCGATCTGCGCGGGATTCGGTTCCTGGCCGGGATTGCGTTCGACGAAGCCGAGCGTCGTGATGCCGAATCGGTCGTTGTAATACTGCCAGGCATTGTGAAAAACGATCATGTAGCGGTGCGAGGGCGGAATCGTTGCGATTTTGCGCCGAATCTCCACAACGAGTTGGTCGAGCCGCGCGTTATAGCTCGCGGCGTTGCGGCGGTATGCATCGGCATGCGCGGGGTCGACTGCCACGAGCCCGTCTCGGACAGCCAGCACGTACCGTTGAGCGAGCACCGGATCCATCCAGAGATGCGGATTGGAATTCTTTACGGGCAAGCCGGCGGTGGCGACGACTACATGCAAATCGCGCGCGCCGGCGTCATGCAGTAGACGGTCGAGCCACGTTTCCAGACCGGCGCCATTCTCTACCAAAAGATTGGCGTCGGCAACGGTCGCGACGTCTTGCGGCGCTGGCGCAAAGGTTTCAGGGGAAGCGCCGATCGGGACGATGTTCTTCACGCTTACGTACTCACCACCGGCACCTTGGACGAACGAGTTCAGCGTCGAGATGGTGGTCGCGACCGCAACCTTACCGGGGGTACTTCCACTTGAGCTGCGCGCGCACGCTGTCAGCACAGCAAGCAGTGCAACGGCGAGGACGCGTTTCAGCGGCACGTGCTGCACCGTCCGAAGAACTCCATCGCGTGGCCATCGAGCTGGAAACCGTGAAGCACGCGCAACGCTTCGGCGAACTGCTCCATCGCCGCGCAGTCGACGTCTTCCACTCGTCCACAGCGTTCGCAAATAGCGTGATGGTGATGATGGGCGGGCTCGCACAACATGTACGTGGCCTCGCCCTCCGAGTCGGGCCGGGCGGTGATGTCGCCCTTGGAGCGCAGCCGATCGAGCGTCCGATAGACGGTGGAGAGCGAAACCCTTGCGCCGACCTGCCCGAGCCGCTGGTGGATCTCAGCTGCTGAGAAAAAGCGCGGTTCGCCGTGGAGGACACCCGCGATCAGCTCGCGAGGCCGCGTGACATAATCTGCCCGAGTTCCCATGCGGGCGCTCTATTTGCGAATTGTTCGCAAAAATCTTCTACGGCGTCGGACTTGGGCTCGGCGAGGGGCAGGTTGCAATTGCCGCTTTCGCCTTGGCGTGCACCTGATCGCGCCAGTAAGCCGAGGTCTCCGACCACGCCGGCAGCGTAAGGCCGACGGCAGTGGCGCGCGTCTGCACCCTTGGAATCGCCTCGTTGAAGGCTTGCGGGACCGTCCCGCCGTTGTCGTTGACGACGTTAGCCAGCGCCAGCCACGCGTCGGAGAGCATCATCGTCGGAAGCGCTTGGGCGGCTGCCGGGCAGCTCGAGTTCAGCCGCCCCGCCACGTCGGCTTCCAAGGCGAGCGCCCACGCCGCGTTGGCGGCGATCTGCGCGAAAAACGCCCGCTGCGCGTCAGTCGAGCAGATGCTGTTAAGCACGTCGCGCTCCTCGTTGAGCGTCGCAATGACGTCGGCAATCGCGCCGTAACGCTCGGTGAGCTGCGCAGGATTCCCGCCGGGCGCGTGCCGCTCGTAGTCGCGCAAGTGCGACGAGGCGTCGTCGATCGTCTGGCTATTGCACCGGCCCGCGGCGATCATCACCGGTGCCGAAACCGCCGGGGCGGGCGCCGCGGCCAGCGGCAAAGTCGCCCCCAACAGCATCAGCGCCGCCTTCAAGAGCTTGCTCATCTGCTTTGACAGGTGCCCAGCGCGGCACGTACAATCCTCCAGGTCGCCCAAACGCTCCGTGGGGATGTAGCTCAGCTGGTAGAGCACTTGCTTCGCATGTAAGGGGTCCGGGGTTCGAGTCCCCGCATCTCCACCAACGGAAACGTCTTATTTTACAGGACGTTTTGCGTCTGGCCTTCGGCGGCGCGAGTCTGGAATCGTCATCACTTACAATCAATGTAAGTGCTCAGCGTTTCCAGCCCGAACTGCCACGCAAGGGGCAAAGGCTTAATCGCAAGATCTTCGCCATCGCCGTTTCCATGAACGAACCACGATCTACGACAACGTTACGACGTTCGTTCGAAGGCTGCGAGGGCCAGCGAGTATCTGGTCGCGGTGCATTGAGCGCCTTTTCCCAAGACCGAACTTCCAATTCGTTACGTTGGTATGGTATAACAGTTATATCAACGTGCGTTTTCGATTCGATAGGCGAAAGAGTGCCCGGCTACGTGCTAATCCCAAGCGCGGGATCGGCTTCGAGGAGGCGCAAGAGATCTTTGCGCGCCCCTTCTATCTCGACCAGCGTTCGGATATTCCCGAACAATATCGCGCGATCGGCTGGGTGAAGCATCGCCTGTACTCGGTCATCTTTGAGACACGCGAAGACGACGAAGGCGAGTACTATCATCTCGTTACGCTCTGGAAAGCGACAAAACAGGAACAACAACTCTATGAAGACTATTCATAAAAAGAAAGCACCTCCTTCTGCAGAGGAGATTGCGCGCCTCGCGGACCGTGGCGAAGACGTATCACGTTTCTTTAGCAATAAGGGGCGCATGATGGGACCGATCCAGCGAGTCAACGTCGACTTTACTTCACCGATGCTGGAAGAGCTGGACCGGGCGGCAGAAGCCCTCAACGTAAGCCGCCAAGCAGTGATCAAGACGCTCTTGCGCCAAGCACTGGACCAGCATTACCTCGCTACAACCGCGTCGCGATCGAAACGATAGCATGCAGTTCATCTCTATTTCGCGTCGACTCACCGAGCGCTTTCCTGACGAACAATTCGCCGAGCATATCGATGCCGAGCGGGAGCGCGTGCGCGAACTGTACAGAGATGGCATTGTTCGTTCGATCTGGAGTAGGAAGGACATCGCGGGCGCGGTCATGCTGCTCGAATGCGCCGACGAAGCTACGGCGCAGGAAGTGGTGGGCTCGCTGCCGCTCGCACGACGCGGAATGCTCGAAGTGCAGATTCTGCCGCTGGGTCCTTATCCGGCCTTCTCACCTAAACAGTAGCAGCGCCTTCCCAGCCTATTTTCCCCTTTCGAGAGACTAGAAGTTGCCCACTTCTCGAGACGATGCAGCTTGACACCGTGGCTTTATATTATCTACTATGTAGATATTTTGGCGAAAGGCGCATACCTTGGCGAATTCGAGCACATCGTGCTTTTGACCGTAATGCGCTTGGGCAAAGGCGCGTACGGAGCGGTGATCCGCGCCGAAATCGAACGGGTAACAGGTCGCTCTCCCGCCATGGGCGCGGTTCACGCGACGCTCGAGCGCCTCGAAAGGAAAGGATTGGTTTCGTCGTGGATTGGCGAGCCGACTGCAGAGCGGGGCGGCAAGGCCAAACGCCATTTCAAGATGGAAGGCGCTGGCGTAGCGGCCCTCAAGGACGCTCGAAAGACTCTCGAGCGACTTCAGGCTGGATTGTCGTTGCGAACCGTATGAGACCGCCTGTCGTCGCCGCAGCGCTCATCGCGGCGTTTGCCCCGCCCAATGACTATGAAAGCATTGCGGGAGATCTGCACGAGAAATACTTTCGCTACGCGCACTGCAGCACCACGAGAGCGGCGAATCGTTGGTATTGGTCGCAAGTGCTCCTTTCGATCCCGTCGCTGCTTTCTTACTCCAGAGTACGCCGGTCGGCATTGCAGGCCGCCGGGGTAGGGGTAGCCATTCTTGCCGTTCTCATGGCGATGCTTCTAGCAACTGTACCGATCAACGCTCTGCTTGAGTCATATTTGGCAGCTCCGTCCGATGGCCGCCTTGGGTGTTATTTTGCGCGGATTGGACCGACGCCACCGTCTTCGGCGCAATTCTTGCGCTGATCGTTCGCGGCGGCGGCGTACGACTGGCGATGTGTGCCGCCTTGCTTCTCGTCTTCGCTTTCGCCCTTCCGGCGTTACTCGGTTTCAAATCATCTCAAGCTCCGCTTCCTGCATGGGTCCGTTTTGTGGCTTCGGGGCCCCGCAACCGCCGAGCACCTACAATTGATGTAAGATGTCAGGAGTTCCGGAGCCCCGGCCGATGCGGCATCGGTAAAGCCGTATACGACGACGTTTCGCAAGTGCCGATTCGTGAACAGGTTGGCTGCAACTACAACAACCGCACCGGCTCGCGGCCCTCGATATCGAGCACGATCTCACCCTCAAGCACAAAGAAGAACGCTTGCCGATCGGTGTGCTTATGCCACTGAAAGTCGCCCTTGAAGATTTCGAGACGCACGACCGCGTCGTTTACCGTCGTGAGCGCCTGATTGCACCACGGAGCGTTTTCGCACAACTCGGCGAGGACGTCGACCATGCGCAGCTGGCCGTACTTGTCGTCGTGGTCGACCCGGAAGTTCGCAGGCAGGGCTGCGTTCATTGTTTGAGCAGCCCATGGAATTTGTTCGGCATCCTGGTGGCCTCGCGTTTTGACTTGCGACGCAGCGTCCTCATCCGACACATCTTGAAAGAGTGCCTTCGCCCGCTCGAGCAGCCGATGGCCATGCGTTGAAAAGACTCAATTCCCCATCAAATAATCATCAGAGCCGCAGTACTTTGGTGTGGCGGCAGGAAGTGCAGGCACATGAGTTTCGCAACCGCACTGCTTGCCGTAGTGCTCTCGGCCATGTTTCGCGGCGGCCCGGCCCACCTAGGCGTCTACGATTCGAACGCGCCGACGCTAACGTCGGTGAAATGGCGCTTCCTGACGCATGCTAAGATCTTCTCGTCGCCGACCGTAAGCGGCGACGCCGTCTACATCGGCGCCTCCGACGGACGGCTCTACTCCATCCGCGTGGCAGACGGATCGCGAATCTGGACTTTCAAAACGAACGGGGCGATCAACTCGACGCCGGCCGTGGCCGACGGCGCCGTCGTCGTCTCCAGCCGCGACGGCAACATTTATTCCATCGACGCGCAGACCGGGGAGAAAAAGTGGAGCTTTGCCACCGGCGGCGAGCGCCGCTTCGAGGCGCCCGGAATCCACGGGATCTCGCCCAAGACGGAGCTGATGCCCGACCCGTTCGACGTCTTTCTTTCCTCGCCGGCGATCGCGGGGGGCGTCGTGTACGTCGGCAGCGGAGACCACAACGTCTACGCGCTCGACGCCGCCAGCGGAAAACTGCGCTGGAAGTTTACCACCGGCAACGTCGTGCACGCCTCGCCGGCGGTCTCGAACGGAACCGTCTACATCGGCAGCTGGGATCGCTATTTTTATGCGCTCGACGCCCGCTCCGGCACGCTCAAATGGAAGTTCGTCACCGGCGACGATCGCAACATTTACAATCAAGTAGGGATAGCGGGATCCGCGGCGGTTGCCGGCGGCATGGTGTACTTTGGCTGCCGCGACAGTAAGTTCTACGCCCTGGACGCGCGCAGCGGACGCCTCGTCTGGAAGCACGACGAGCACGGAAGCTGGGTTATCGCCTCGCCCGCCACCGACGGCGATACCGTCTATTACACAACTTCTGACTCGAAGCGGCTCATGGCGTTGGACGCGCGAACGGGTAGTCTGCGGTTCGCGGTGCCATACGATGCGTTCGCTTATTCATCGCCCGCGTTAGCCAATCACACCGCGTACTTCGGGACATTTGCGGGGCGGCTGTATGCCGTCGACACGCGATCCGGACGCGTCGTCGCGCGATTTATCACCGATGGCGCGGCGCGAAATCTGCCGGCGCATCTCGATGCCAATGGGAACCTCGACGTCTCAAGCTTCTACAGCGAGTTCACGCTGGACGGCGTCTTCGTCGCCCTGGAACGGATCTACGCCCTAGGGTCGATCCCGGGCTCGCCGGTCGTTGCGAACGGCCTTCTCTTTATCGGCAGCACCGACGGCACGCTCTATGCCATCGCCTGAAGACACCGCTGGCGTACGACCCGGCGCCGGGCAGCGTCGCGGGCTTGAGGATTCGGGATAGTTCGATCGCCAAAGAAGCCTCCGCGACGGCGCGCACGTCAGGTTGAGTTCATGCTACGTGATCGAGCCTCTTCTTTGGCCTGCCCCCGCAATGCCCGTTCCGACGCGACGCTCGCCGCTTTCCGGAGAGCGACTTGTCCCACCCTTGTGTCCCAAGACCGCACCGGGTTTAACGCCCAGCGCCTCGCTAAGTAGCCCGGAAAGATAAATATCGACCTCGAGATCACGCTGTGAAAGTGTAACGCAGCGTTTTTTGTTTTCGGCAGACGATTGCACGATCGGCGAACACTTTCCAATTGATGTAAGGGGGTCAGGTGATATGAGGGGTGAGCGATCGGCTGGGTAAAGGGTCGTCTCTGCTGGGTCATCTTCGAGATGCGCGAAGACGCTAAGGGCGCATACTATCATCTCGTTACGCTCTGGAAAGCGACCAACCAGCAACAACAGCTCTAGGAAAACCATGCGAAAAAAGAAAGCACCTCCTTCCGCAGAGGCGATAGCGCACCTAGCGGAACCCGGCGAAGACGTATCGCTTTTTTACCAACAGAGGGCGCATGATGGGACCGATCGATCGGGTAAATGTCGACTTTACTTCGCCGCTGCTCGACGAGTTAGACCGGGCGGCGGAAGCCTTGAACGTTAGCCGACAAGCGGTCATCAAAACGCTGCTGCGTCAGGCTTTGGGTCAGCACTACCTCGCTACAGCCGCCGCATCGCGAACGAAGCGGTAGTGGCCTGCAAAGGGTTTTGTCCAGATTTGAGAGTGGTTCTTTTGCGGCGGCTTACTGCTGCAGCCACCAATTCGCCACTGAACTGTAGGGACCGGCACCGGGCGAGAACGCATAGCCGCGCAGAGCTGTGGGGATCACGTCGATCTCGCTGGGCTGCCACAAGAAATAGTAAGGAACATCCGCGATGAGTCGCCGC
>DATHOO010000115.1:0-5139 GCA_035484815.1 Candidatus Acidiferrales bacterium | reverse complement strand
ACTGCGGTACCGCGTTCAGCCGAGCCTCGACCTTGCGCCAATCGTATTCCGTCGCCCAGTAACTCGCCAGCGCCTGAGTCGTGGCCAGCTGCACGCCCTGCGACTGGTCCGGGACGAGCTCTTTTGTGGGCCACCGCGTCGCCTTGATGCGCCGGCGCAAATCGTCAAGTTCCGACTCCGGAACGCTGAGGTGAGGAAACGGACGAATGGCCGTCGTGCCACTGCCCGCCTGTTGCGCAACTGTAGTCATCGGTGAAGTCCTTTCAGTAGGGTTTTTTGTCGCTTTTGAATTAACGCACGCAACAAGCGACAAGTACGCCCCGGAGAGACCTGTTGTGGCCATGCGAACGAAGTAACGCCGATCCATCTTTAGACATCTACTCTTTCATCGGAGCAACGCAGACAATTAAAATGCTCGCCCTTTTTCGCTTTGTCAAGTAAGCGAGCCTGCGAGACGCTTCCTGCCACCAGGCTTCGTCGGCAGTAGGTATGAATACGCAAGAACCAGACTTCGTGAACAAGTACTATATCAAGAGGGGTCGTCAATGAACAGCGTCCAAATCGAACAGAAGGGCTATGAGATGCCCCCGCGCGACGGGTTCACCGTCACACTTTTTATCACCGTCGCCGACATCGACCGATCGGCCAATTTCTATGAAAGGGTCTTCGGCGGCCGCATTCTGAGCAGAGGCGATAGCAAGGGTGCGTCTGGACACATTCAGATCGCCAATACGTGGCTCATCGTCAACGTCGGAGGCGGCCCTACCCCCGACAAGCCGACGGTAACGCTCAGCGTCCCCGCCGACCCGGATAAGGTCAGCAGCTTTATGAATATCCGCGTTGCGGACATTCAAGCGTGCTATAGATTATGGAAAAGTCGAGGAGCCGAGTTCCTCACGGAACCGATTGCCAAGTACGGCGAGATTCGCTGCTACATCCGCGATCCTGACGGTTATATTATCGAGGTCGGACAGAGCACCTAGCCGCAACCGCTGCGTGCGCGTCCAACCTGCAGTTGCTCCCGCGTGCGAGGCGACCCGACCAGCAAACCCGAGCCGCTAGCAACCGGGGCGCGAGTTGACCCTCGAAAGGTTCTTCCGTTGCGTGAGATAAGATCTCAACATGTCCGAGTTGCTTGAGATCCATCTCGTGCCATGCCCATACAATCTCGCACAGGGCTACCTTGCCGACAGCGTTGGAGCGCGAGCGGCGTCGGGAGAGCCAGGCGTCCTCACTCTAACGGCGCCAATACCCGGAATGGAGCTGTCAAAGGGCGTAATAGTGACCTTTGGCCCGGCCGTCGATCCGATGCACTTCGACCGGCCGTGGCGCATCCATTGGAAACCGCAAGGCGGGCCGTATCCAGAGTTCGAGGGTGAGCTCACCGTGCGCGCGGACGAGACGTATCAGACGTCGCGGCTCGAGCTGCGCGGATCCTATCGTCCCCCAGGTGGTATCGCAGGGGCGGCATTCGACTTCGTGGCGGGAGGGCGCATCGCAAGCGCTACCGCTCAAGCGCTTCTGCGTCGCCTGGGAGACGAAATGGTGAAGCGCTACCAGCACGACGAGCAGGCCAAACGTGATCCCCGCACGTCATGAGCGACGATGAAGCCCCTCTCGTAGGGACGCTGCGGTTCGTCTTCGTGCTCGGTACTACGTTTTTCGTTCTGTGGCTAGGAATGTACGCGCTGCTGCGGAGCCGGTGGTAAAAATGAATATTCATCGGTACGAACGATGGTGGATGACCTTCGGCATAAGCATGCTGTGCGTATTTCTCGCGCTCATCGGCTTCGCGGCGTTCGCCGATAACATCAACCCGCCGTCAGGAATGCAGCAAATCGATCCGACGAAGGTCTCGCAAACGCCGCCGTTCGACAAGCCGGGCCTGCACCGGCTGCCCGACGGTTCGTACGAAGCCTACTACGTCGCGCAAGTCTTCCGCTTTAACCCGGCAGCCTTGACAATTCCCGTCGGAAGCAAAGTAACGTTCTACGTTACATCGGCAGACGTCGTTCACGGATTTTTCGTTCCAGGTACCGATCTCAATATGATGGCGATTCCGGGTTGGGTCAATCAGGAGACCCACGTCTTTCGCAAACCTGGTGAATACCTCGTGATTTGCCATGAGTATTGCGGCATCGACCACCAGGACATGTTTGCCAAGATTGAGGTGAGGTTCCCCGCAGTCGAGTATCGTCCGTGACTCTAGAGACCCAAGTCCGCAACGAGAACCGGGTCGTCATCGCTCACATCTACACGGCGACTGCCGCGATCGCGCTCGGTGCCGTGTTTGGCGTCTTTCAAGGTTTTGCGCGCACGAGCGTCTTCGGTGCGCCGACCTGGTTTGACTATTATCGCATCCTGACGATGCACGGCGTGTTGATGGCGCTCGTCTTCACGACGTTCTTCATTACGGGCCTGTCGCTTTTCGTTACCTATCGCTCCATTCCACGCGAACGCCGTTTGATAGTCGCCTGGTTCGGGTGGAGCCTGATGCTGTTGGGAACGGCGATGGCGGCGCTCACAATATTGCGCGGCGATGCCACGGTGCTCTACACGTTCTACGCGCCTCTCAAGGCCAGCCCGTGGTTCTATATCGGCGCGACGCTGCTCGTCCTGGGTACGTGGGTGGTCGCATTCGAGATTTTCGAAAACGTCATCTTCTTCCGAAAGAGCCATCCCGGCCAGCCGATTCCGCTCGTCGTCTTTTGCGCGGCGGCAACCTTCGTGATGTGGATCGTCGCGACGCTCGGCGTAGTCGCGGAGATGGGCCTCTTGATTCCGTGGGCCTTCGGATGGACGCCGGGGATCAACGTGATGTTGACGCGCATGTTCTTCTGGTATTTCGGGCATCCGCTGGTGTACTTCTGGATCATGGGCGCCTACATCATCTGGTACAACATTATCCCGACGCGTTATGGTGGAAACGTCTTTAGCGACGGCTTGACACGGTTGACGTTTGTCATGCTGATCCTGCTTTCTACGCCGGTCGGAATCCATCACGAGTTTATGGAGCCGGGAATTTCTTCCACTTGGAAGATGCTGCACACCGTCCTGACATACGGGGTGGCTATCCCGTCGTTCATCACCGCATTCGCGATCTTTGCATCGTTTGAGCTCGTCGCAATCAAGCAAGGCCGGCGCGGTTTCATCGCCACCGTGAAGGGTCTTCCTTGGAACGATCCGCCCTTCAGCGGTGCGGCTCTGGGGATGCTGTTGTTTATCCTCGGTGGATTCGGCGGTTTAGTCAACGCGTCGTACAGCATGGACACCGTCGTTCACAATACGATCTGGATCGTCGGTCATTTCCACGTCACCGTCGGTGGGCCGGTTGCGCTTACGTTCCTC
This sequence comes from Candidatus Acidiferrales bacterium, assembly GCA_035484815.1. Classification (GTDB taxonomy): domain Bacteria; phylum Vulcanimicrobiota; class Vulcanimicrobiia; order Vulcanimicrobiales; family Vulcanimicrobiaceae; genus Cybelea. The sequence goes on along the minus strand of DATHOO010000115.1, from coordinate 1,791 downwards.
GGCGCGGCGTACTGGATGATTCCGCGGTTGACCGGACGCGCGCTATGGAAACCGCACTGGGCGCTCTTCCAGACGCGGCTCTGGTTTTTCGGCATGCTGATCATGTCGCTGTCGATGCATTACGCCGGGCTGCTCGGAGCGCCGCGTCGCACCGCCGAAGTCGGCTACCTGGGAGCAAACGTTGCCAACACGTGGGAGCCGTTCATGCTGCTCGCTGCCGCCGGCGGTTTCTTTCTCTTCGTGAGCATCCTAACGTTCGTCGCCGTCGCGGTCGGCACGCTGCTACAAAACGTGAAGACGGAATCGATGGAGGCAACGTTTGCGACCCCCGCCGAACCCGTCGCTACAACGCCGCCAATGCTCCAGCACGTGTTTCGGTGGGGTGCGCTGGCGTTGGCCTTAGCCGTGCTTGCCTACGCGGGCCCGCTCGGTGAGTTGCTGCGGCATCCGGGCTACTTGGCACCCGGAATGCGAACCTGGTGAGGAGTGCTATTTGCTACCTGCTTAAGGAATGCGTCCATGGTGCGCGCTGCCAGCTTTCGACCCACGACCCAATCAAAGAAACCGCCGGCGGCACCTCCCGGCGGCTCGTACGAACCTTCGAGTACGAGCTCCGTCTGGTTTCCGGCCGGCTTAAGCGTAAGGGTGGCGCCAAACGATGGGAAACCACGCCAAGCCGGGCGCCACGACAATGCTACGCCTTCTCCATGCGGAGCCGTGGTCAGCCAGTTGTAAAGCAGGTAGTATTGAACCTCCACACTCGCGGTTGAGGAGCCCAGAGCCTTCACCTGGAGCTTGGGGTGCTGGGTAAAGAAGTTTTGGATTCGATCGACCACCGTACTCTCTGGAGCCTGGATCCAGGTGGTTCGAACTATTCGCGTCATAGGTGGATATTTGTCAGGGCGCGCGAAACCGCCCTTTATGTTCAAGCAAATTTTAGTCGCGCTGGATGGATCGGATTGCTCTCACAAAGCGCTCGATATCGCGGTACAACTCGCGAAGGAGCAAGGCGCGCGTTGCACGGTGTGCACCGTGGTAGACGTCGTACGCGCGGCCTCCTCAATGACGTTCGCGACCGGAGACATCGTCAATGAGTGGATCGCCTCACTCAATGAAGATGCTCGACGAATCGAGAGCGAAGCTATCGCAAAATATGCAGATTCGGGCGTTACCATCGAAACAAAAGTGTTAGAGGGCTACCCGGCTTCGGCTTTGCTTGAGGTCGCGAAGAACACCGGCGCCGATCTTATCGTTATGGGAAGCCATGGGCGCACTGGACTCAAGAGGCTGTGGCTTGGCAGCGTTGCTGAATCGGTCGTACAAGAAGCGACGATCCCTATCCTGATCGTGCGCTAAGACGGCCAGTCTACATCACTTCACTTGATCGCAGTGACGTCTTGCACCGTCACCGGGCCGGCATTATTCCCCCACGAGGAGCGTATGAAAGTTGCGACTGCCGCGATGTCGCTCGCTGCGAGTTGCCCGCGCCATGACGGCATCGCATTTCGACCTTGCAAGATGGTGGTCAACATCGCAGTCGGATTCCCGATATTGACGTGCGGATTTCCCGCGAGCGCTGGACCAATTCCGCCTTCTCCCTGGGCCTGGTGACAAGCGGCGCAATTCTTTGCAAAGACGGAAGCGCCAACCTGGACCGAGACCGGGGAGCCGATGCCGGCCACTTGTTCCTCGGTCACGGGCGAGGCATTGTTGCCCCAGGCTGAGCGGATATAGGTCGCGACTGCGGCGATGCTCGCATCCGTGAGTTGCCCTTTCCAGGTCGGCATCTGG
>DATHOO010000114.1:0-3072 GCA_035484815.1 Candidatus Acidiferrales bacterium | reverse complement strand
CGGCTTCGGCACGAACGGCGACGGCACGTCGTTACGCAGCGTCACGACGAACGGGCGGCTGGCCTGGGGAAAGCTCAAGTCGAACTGCAGCGCATCGTAGACGGGATTGAAGTCGCGTGTCGAGATGAAGTACAGATACTTGCCGTCCGGATCCCAGACCGGCGACTGATCCGCCCGCAACGGCGACGTCACGTCGTGGATCTTTCCCGAACGAACTTTGACGACGCGAATGATCGACGTGCCCTGCGCCGGCGACCAAACGTAGGCCAAGAAGCGTCCGTCGGGAGAGAAGGACAAACCGGTGATACGGTGCGACGGGCAGGAATCGAGGACGCGAACCTTTCCGTCGTCGAGGTTTGCGACGCATAGCTCGTGGCGGTGGTTCGCAAAGGCGACGACGTCGTCGGTGGGCGAGCAGACCATGTCGGTTACGCGGCCGATGTCTCCGCTGGTGACCAAGCGCGGCTCGCCCGAAGCGTCGGCCCGGTACAGGGCGATCTGCTCGTATCCGTTGATGTCGGTGACCGAAGCGAGCCGTTCGCCGTCGGGCAGCCACCGCGTGAGACGGCTGCGTGCCTTGCTCCCCACGCCGTGGCGGATGACGGCCCCTTCGAAAAGCGGCATCGTAAACGTTTGGCCGCGCGAATCGAAGGCGACTTGCGTTCCCTCGGGGTTCGGCGTGAACTGCTCGAGCGATTCCGCCGCGTTCTCGAAGCGGCGCGCGAGCTGCGGCGCGGTGGAGTGCGTCTCGACCTCAACGCGCGAGACGCTGTCGCTTTCAATATCGAACAGCTTGATGTCTCCGCCGGCGGCGTAGACGATGCGCCGGCCGTCGGTGGCAGGAAAGCGCGCGTAGTACTCGCTCTCATTGGTGTGGCGGCGAATGTCGCTTCCGTCGAGTTCGCAAGAATAAATGTTGCCGATGCCATCGTGATCGGCCAAGAAGTAGATGCGGTCTCCGATCCACATCGGCCAGCAGGGATTCCCGTCGGGTAACGGCAGGCGCACGAACTGATCGGAGCCCTGCGCTTGCACCCAAATCTCACCCGCCGTGCCGCCACGATACCGCTTCCAACGCGCTGGATCGGCGGCGTTGCGGCCGATGGCGAGTCTTCCATCGGGCCCGTACGAGATGACCCGGCCGTGGCCGAGGTCGAGCTCCCGCGGGTCGCCACCGTCGCGTGCAATGATGAACGGCCGAGTCTCGCCTTCGTACCACGTCGTCGGGTTTCCGACGAAGAGGATCTCGGTTCCATCGTGGCTCCATCCGATCGTCGAGACCATCGTTGCTCCGAGAAAAGTCAGACGGCGTGGTTCGCCGCCGCGCGCCGGCATGACGTACAGCTCTGGGTTTCCCTCGTCGGTCGAGACGAACGCAATCCACTCGCCGTCGGGCGAAATGCGCGGAAACGAACACGTACCAAAACTCACGGTAAGCCGGATGGCGTCACCGCCGTGCGCCGAGGCGCTCCACAAGTCGTCCTCGCAGACATAAACTATGCGGTCGCCTGCTATCGACGGATAGCGGTAGTAGCCCTGATTCATATGGGAGTTGCTTGGCGACAGGGTATCCCGCTCCCCTTATTTCGGGGCATGCGGCATGGCGCCGCCGGTCACGTGCAAAAGCCGGCCGAGCGTTGCGTTCAGCTCGGCTGCGTTTTGAATTTGAACGAGCATGGGGACCAGGGTTGGCGTGCGCGAGCGGCGTTCGAAGGGTTCGAGCGGGCCGTTCCACGCAAACTGGGTCGCCGAATCGCCCGCCAAGCTGCGAAATAAGAGTTCGGCGCCCACCGCGTTAGCCCAGCCAAACTCGGGGCGCGTGTAGCGCCAATATCCGTTGGGATAGAAACTCTCGTGAAACAAGCCGCTTTCACCGTCGGTTTCGGCCAGCGTCGTAATTGCGTTGGCCACCTCCGCCGAAGATGTCGCGGTGAGAGCGCTGCCGATGATGCCCAGCGGCCACACGTACCCATACGGGGTGTGGGGGCTGCCGAGTCCCTCTGCGTATCTTCCCGAGAAGAAGTACGGATTGGCGGCGCTGAGCGCGAACTTTCGCGTGGCCAAGTACGTCGGATCGAATGCCGAGCACCAGTCGATGTACGGTAACGTCGTAAGGTTCGGAATGTTGGCGTCGTCCATGAGGTTATAGCGCCCAAAACCGTCGGTCTCATAAGCATACATCCACACGTGACGGCCGGTGTCGAAGTAGCGCCCGTAGCGTTCGATGCCCACTTGGACGCGGGCCTCCAGCGCTCGAGCCCGATTGGCGAGCGCTGCATCGCCATAACCGTCGAGCGCGAGTCTTTCGATGTCGCGTAGGGCGACCACGGCCATCGCGTTTTGTGGAATGTTGAACCGGAATCGCACGGCATCGTCCGAGGGACGGAAGGCGCCCCAAATCAGGCCGGTGCCCCCGTTGTACGTGTCGTCGGTCTGAACGCGATAGGGATAAACGTAACGGCTGCAGGCGCGGTGCCGTTCTTCGCAATCGTACGTGGCGACGATAGTTCGCAGCGCGCGGTGCAGGTCGGGGGTGAAGACGGTCCGATCCTGCGTCGAGCGCCAGTAGACCCACGCGAGGACTACCGGCCACGCGGGCGAGTCTACTTCCCACTTGCGTTCCCAAACGTGATAGTCGGCGTCGAGCGCGTTGGCGTAGGGATCCGTCAAAACATTGCGGGCGTTTCGCTCGATCACGCCCGCGAACCGGGCGCGCAGGACCGGATAGACCGCTTGATAGCGAATGTAGGGAATCGTTTGCGCGGAAGAGTCGCGCAGCCACATCGCCGGAATGTCGCCGGTCTGCACGTACGTCGTTGCGTCGTCTTCGAGGAAGAAGTCGTGGAATAGCGTGTGAAAGAGGTGCGCGGTCTCAATGGCCCGCGTGCGCCGGCCGGTCATCGGGAGGACGAGCGTTTGCCCGGCGACCCGGTCGGGGAGTAGATACCAGAGGGCGGCGATCGCGCAGATGATCGCGAGTGACCGTGCAACGAGTAACCGCACTATGGAGTTGTCTGCTTCGCGCCAAGGAGGTTCGTTCTTGCCGCGAGCCGCAAACAGGCTTCGACGATG
>DATHOO010000113.1:0-12691 GCA_035484815.1 Candidatus Acidiferrales bacterium | reverse complement strand
CGCCTACGTTGATGAACTCGAAGCCGTCGTTCGCGACGTGCACGAACGTTCGCATAAGGGCGCCGCAGCGGCGAAACTGGCCACGACGTGACGCCGCGCCACGTCGCCATCATCATGGACGGCAACCGCCGCTGGGCCGCGCAGCGAGGTCTGCCCGTCGCCTGCGGCTACCGCCGCGGCATCACGGCGTTACGCCGGACGTTGCGCGCCGCGAAGGCCGCCGGCGTCCGCGTCGTGACCGCGTATGCGTTCTCCGAGGAGAACTGGGATCGTCCGGCCCGCGAAGTTGGGCTGCTGATGGATCTTTGCGCGCGTGCCGCAGTCGGCGAGTTGCGCCGCCTCGCGCGAGAAGGCGTTCGCGTGCGGCTCTGCGGCCGAACCGAACGGTTGCCGGCGGCCACCCGAACCGCACTCGAAAGACTCGTCGTGGAGACCGCGGGTAACCAGGCACTTTTGCTCAATCTGGCCGTCGACTACGGCAGCCGCCGCGAGATCGGTGATGCGGTGCGCGCGCTCGTCGAAGAAGTGCGCGCCGGGACCCGCGACGCCGACTCGATCGACGAACGCGCGCTGGCGAGCCGGCTCTATACCGCGGGACTCCCCGATCCCGATCTTATCGTGCGGACCGGAGGAGAGCTCCGCCTCTCCAACTTTCTCTTGTTTCAGTCGGCGTATGCCGAGTTCTGGGCAACATCGACCTACTGGCCCGATTTCGATGCCGCCCACTTCAAGTCGGCACTTGCCGACTTTGCGCTGCGGCAGCGCCGCTACGGCACGTAAGCCTACCCTTTGTAGTGGTAGCGCATCACCTTTTCTAAGTTGGTGCCGCGGATGATGCCGTTGGCGTGGTATGCCAATCCCCACGAGTCGATCGAGGACATATCGGGGAAGATGCACGCCTCGAGCGTTTGATCGACCGCCTTTTTATTGTACCATCCTCCACCGGCACCGGTCGTTCCGCCGAACTGGTCGGAACCGCCAAGCAGCGAGCAGTAACACGACGCGGGATTGCCCTGACACGAGCCCGTCGGCGGCTTTAAGATGTATGCGAGCGCAGCCAAGGAAGGCTTTTTCGTGTAGAGCGTGAGCAGCAATATATGGATGCGCGATCCATCCTTCTTGCTGGTGTACTGGCAAAAGCTCTGCGTGCCCGCCAGAAAGAGCAGCTGCGAGCCGTTGCTGCCGTAAACGGGACGCCGAACCTCGACTTCACCATGAGTCTGTTGACAGTACGCGGCTGCCGCAGTCTCAGACGGGTCGAGGCCGGCCGGCAGCGCCGATTGCGCGACTGCGGCTGATTGCGGCGCCAGCGAAGCGGCGCCAAGTTGCGGCGATCCACCGAAGTTAGCGCATCCGCAAAGGAAGACGCAGCTCATCGCTGCGGTCGCTACGAACGAACGCATCATCATCATCTCCTGTATCAACGGGTCACAAGTTAACGGCCACGTGCATTGCTTGCCGGCGATTCCGCTTCCTTGCAGGCGGTCGGCCGCTAAGGCTGCTCGCGAGAGGACCAAACGTTAAGATCGTTCTCGACCTCGCTCGGCAGTGAGTTGCCGGCGTGCGGCAAACGTGTGCGCCATGACGTCACGAAGCGAGTTCCTTGCGGCGAGCACGTTGATCGCGGGGTTGGGTCTGGCTCCCCAGTCGCCGGCGCCAAGATCGGATCGCCGAAAGCGCGCGCTAACGATTCGCGAAGAGGCTGCCCGCACGCATTTCCTGGCCGCGCTCGCGGCGAACGGCTCGAATGGGGACGAACAGCGTTATGCCGACAAACGAGCCAGCTTTGCTAAGACCTTGCCCCATAACGAAGTGGGAGAAGTCGACGTGTCGGCGTTTTCCCAATTGGTTGCGATCATCGAGCGCGGGGATCCCGCGGGATTCGAGCAGCTGCCTCGCGATCCACTGGCCGTCGAACGGCTAAACAACCCACAGGCGATGTACGCCTACGATTTCGTCGCATCCGACAGCCATGCAACCGACGTCGCGCCGGCGCCGACGTTTGCGAGCGCGAAAATGGCCGTCGAGATGGGAGAACTCTACTGGCATGCCTTGACGCTCGACGTGCCGTTCACCGCGTTCTCTACCGATCCGTTGATTGCGGCTGCCGCGGCCGACTTGAATTCATTCTCGGTGCCGTTGGAAGGGGCTGGTTCTTCGGTGAGCGCGTCGACGCTCTTCCGCGGGTCTTTCGCCGGTTCGTTGACCGGCCCGTTTGTGAGTCAGTTCCTTTGGCTCGACGTTCCGTATGGCCCGACGTCGATCGTTCAGCGCTATCGCGTTCCGGCGCCGGGACAATCGTTTCTTACCGAACGCGAAGCCTGGCTCGCGTGTCAGCGCGGCGCCACAATGACGCAGAAAATCGTCAACGCCGGCGCGCGGTGGGCCGCTACGAACGGCGATCTCGCCGCTTACGTTCATCGCGACTTCAGCTTCCAGGCGTATATGCACGCATCGTTGATCGCGACGTCGTACGGATCGCAGGCGCTGGCGCCGGCTAATCCCTATCGTAACTCCAAAACACAGTTCGGCGACATCACGTTCGGCAACAAGATGTTCCTCACGCTGATCGCGCAGGCGGCGCTTCTCGGGCAGAAGACGTCATATTATCACAAATGGCTGGTGAATCGGCGCTTGCGTCCCGAAGTTATGGGCGGCCGAATCGAGTACCAAATGAGTGGGCGCAAAGCCTACGGGATCCACCCCGACATCCTCCGATCCGACGCCGTCGCTCGAACGAAGTCGCTTCATGCCGCGGCCTTTCTGCCGGTCGCCTATCCTGAGGGTAGTCCGACGCATCCATCGTATCCATCGGCGCATGCCTGCGCTGCGGGCGCGTGTGCGACGGTCTTGAAGGCCTTCTTCAATGAGAACTTCGTCATCCCGAATGCGGTGGCTGCGAGCGCCGACGGCGATGAACTGCAGCCCTGGCGCGAACGCCCGCTGATGCTCGGGGGCGAATTTGAAAAGCTCGCAATCAATATCGCGTTTGCGCGTCATGCGGCGGGCGTGCATTATCGCTCCGACAGCATCGCGGGGTTGCTCGCCGGTGAAGCGCAAGCGATCTCGCTTTTGAGCGATTACAGCCGGACGTTCAACGAGCGCTTCGACGGTTTCGAGCTGACGACGTTCGAGGGAAAGCGCTTGCAAATCCGCAACGGCGTCGTGGCAACCAAGCCCGGCGCCGGCGTGTCGAAGGGTTCGTAATGTTCTACACGATCGTCCCATCGCCGGTCGGCAATTTGCGGCTCGTCGGCAGCGATCGGGGACTTCTGGCGGTAAGTTGGGAATCGAAGGGGTCGAGCGTTCCTCGCCTCGAGACAATGGAAGATCCGCATCAGCCGGTACTCGTGGAAGCTGCACGGCAGCTCGATCAATATTTTGCGGGTCAGCGAAAGGAGTTCGAACTGAAGCTCGAGTTTCGCGGCACCGATTTTCAAAAGCGCGTATGGGACGAACTCTTGAAGATCCCGTTTGGTGAGACGCGCACGTACGGTGAAATCGCGAGGCGCCTTGGCAACGTCAACGCGATGCGTGCCGTGGGCGCGGCAAATGGGCGCAATCCAATTCCGATCATCGCCCCATGCCATCGCGTGATCGGCGCTTCGGGCGCTCTCGTTGGCTTCGGCGGCGGACTCGAAGTTAAAGAGTACCTGATCAACTTCGAACGCGGCGCAATCGAGTTTAAGTTTTGAGCCCGTAAACGTCGTAATGCAGAACCTTCGGCTCCATTTCGAGCAGATACGCCGCATCAAAATCGTAATACTTCGCTCGGTCGATGGGGCGGCCGGCAAAACGAGCGATGGCCTCGAGCGATTCCCAGAACGTCAGCATCGTGAAGTGCGCGACGTCAGAAGCCGTGCGATGAAGGACAAAGGCTCCCTGGTTTCCGGTTACGCGCTCGTAGTCGTCTAGAGCGATCGTACGCATGAGCTCGAGATAGGCGTCGGACTTATCCAAAGGGACGACTCCGTGCCACGCGCGAGCGACCTTCGCGGCGTTGGCGACCTCCAAACGATGGGCATATACCGAATGATGTTGAAGGGTCGCCCCGAACCAATCGTCGCCGGCATAACCTTCGATCGATTCGAGAGAATCCCAAAAAGATAGGAGTCCGAGGTTGGTGACGTCGCCATCGAGACGCTCGAGCACGAAGGCAGCCCGGTTGCCGTGCATTTTGAGGTAATCGCGAAGACCAACGGTGCGGAGTCGTTGCAAATATTCCTGCGCCGCGGCAACCGGCATCGCGCCGTAGCGCGTTCGAGCGATCATTTCTCGCGAACGAGAAAACGCGCTAGGCGTAAGAAGCGATCGAGCGTTACTGACGCAACGCCGACGAGGCCGCGATCACGCGCTTCCCGATAACGCTGCCGCTGTTGTACTTCGTGGTCCAGGTGCCTTGGAAGCTCATGCCATCTGAGGCGAATCTAAGCGTGAAGACGCCGTTGCCGTAAGGGTCACGCCAGTTGCCGCTCAGCGAATGGGATCCGCGCGAGAGCGTGCCTTCCAGGTGTCCGTTCTTGTAGGAGCCGGTCACGCTTCGGCCATCTTGTTCGAGTTTGAGAACGTCGCTGGAAAAGGCCTTACCGCTGGAGGCGATGCGCCAGAGTCCTCGGACCTCGACCGGCCCGGCATTTGCGGTCGCGTTCGAGTTGGGAACGTTTCTCACGCTTCCGGTGACGCTTCCGGCGGGCTCGGTGCCCGCGGTCAGACCCCAGGTTCCCTGAAAACTCCGGCTGTCGTCGGCGAACTGCAGCTTGATCCAACCGTTGCTATTGGGCCCTTTCCACGTGCCGTTGAACGTGTTGGAGTCTGTTGCCATCGAGCCATTCACCTGAGTTCCGGGCCCGTAGTTGCCGACCACGTCTAAGCCTAACTGATGCAGCGTAATCCTTCGCGTCGCAAATTCGTCGCTTCCACTGACATTTACAAAGTAGGCCCCGGTGACACTGGGAAAGGCCGAACGAATTCCGTCAAAATGGCCGCTCGGTTTACTGCCCGGACGTCCCCAGTCGCCGGAAAAGCGGTTCCCGTCGGAGCCGAAAACGATCGTCATCCAACCGTTGCCGCGCGGGTCGCTCCAGGTGCCATTGACTTGCAGGCTGCCCGGCTCGAACTTGCCGTCAATTTTGCCGCCCCCACCGTAGGTACCGGTCAGGTTCGGGCCATCTTGCCGAAGGCGGAGTAGCCCGCTCGCCAGTGCCTCACCGGTCGGATTAACCGTCCAGTTACCGGTCACGTTAGGCGGGCTCTGCGCCTGCGCCCCAGCGCTCGTCGGGAGCAAGGCCATCGCAATCAAGAAGGCGACGAAACTCTTCATCATGGGTAAACCTCCAAATGCAGCCGCTGGAATTACGAGTTTCTTCCCCAATCTGGGCGAGAGTTAACAGAATTCGCTCGCCGCAAGGACCGCTCGCACGCCTTGCTCGCGACCTGCGGCATACTCGCCGTCAAAGTCTGGACCCAAAGCCGCGCTGAGTGCGGTCGCGAGTTTCTGGTAGGATGCGCGATCGGCCATCGGCACCCCGATTAGGTCGGCCGAAGCGGCGCCCAACAGGAGACTCGCGAGTCGCAGCCGGCCGCGTTCGAAGGCGATGGCGGCGAGCACTCGGGCGACGTCGCTCGGCACCGCCGGTGCGGCCTCATCATTGGCGGCCACGCTACGTGCCAGCCGTTGCGCTTCGTCAATCTTTCGCGATGCCAAGAGCGCCCGACTCAAGATGATTTTTGCGGTTCGCGCCGATTCTTTGAAACCAACGGATTCGGCGACGTCGGCGGCTTCGCGAGCGAGCAGCTCTGCATGCGACGGCGAACCGGAGCGGATCGCGACCAATGCGAGAGCTCCCAGCACGAGACTCGTGCCCATCCGCCTGCCCGCTGCACGAAACAGAATGAGCGCCTCATCAAGGTAACGCATGGCTTGCGCGAACTCACCTTGGTCGGACATGTGCGTACCCAGGTCGAGGAGCGAGCGCGCGATGTTGAGCCCGTCGCCAACCTCTCGCCGAATCGTCAGGCTTTCGTCGAGATACGCTCGAGCTTTGTGGTGCTCGCCTTTCAGATGTGCGGCCGCGCCCGCGCCGGCAAGCATTGAGGCGACGGCGCCCCGATCGCCGGCTGCGCGTTTGGGCGGCAGCGCGACGCCCAGATGCTCTTCGAAACGCTCCGGTTGACCCGATGATTCGCAGAGTCCCAGCGCTGCCCAATGCGCGTCCGCGAGCGCCGCATCGCTAACGGAACCCGCGCGCGCGTCCGAGAGTAGGGAGGTCAGCCAGGCATATCCGTGCACGTTCTCACCCCGCCGGTACCAAATCGGCCAGATCGTGACGGCCAGTATCAGCGCTTGGTCCAAACGCCCGGTGCTTTTTAGCCACCCGAGCGCGGCGTCGAAATGGGCCGACTCGCGTTGCAAACGAATGCGAGTCGCACGATCGTACGATGGTTCGGGTCGCGGGGGCTCCTGTGCGAGCTGCAGACAGTACTCGGTGAATCGGAGGTACGCCGTCTCTCGCTCACCTTCGCGTTCGAGTAACTCGTTCGCGAACTCATTGAGCAGCGGATGAAGTTCGAAGAGCGCCTCTTCGGCGGCGTCGTCGGAGATGCGGACGAGGTTCTGGTCGATCAGCGCCGCCAGTGCTCGCAACGTTCCCAAGGCATCGCTGGACGACGCGCCATCCGACGCAATTTTCTGCACCGCCTCTTCGATAAACGAGCCGCCAAAGACCGCCAGCTGCCGGAACAAGTGTTGCCCATCGGGCGGCAGCAGCGCGTAGCTCCAGGCGATCGCATCACGCATGGTGCGTTGACGTTGCGGCAAGCGGCGATCTTGCGTTACGAGGATGTCAAGAGGACGTTCGAGCCGAGCCGCCAGCTCCGCGGCCGACGAAGTGCGCAACAACGGTGCGGCCAACTCGATCGCGAGCGGCACGCCGCCAAGCGCTTCCGTCAGCGTCGCTAAGGTCGACTGCTCGTCTTGGGATAACGCGAGGTCCGGCCAAAACGACGCAACGCGCTCCAGCAACAATGCAGTGCCGGCTTGGGTTGCCAGTGGCCCGACCGTCAACGTGCGCTCGGCTCGCAAGCGCAAGCGGGCGCGGCTCGCGACCAGAACTTTGAGTTGCGGAGCCGCTACAAGTAACTCTGCGACGAAGGGAGCCGCCGCGGCCACGCGCTCGAAGTTATCCATGAGGATGAGCATCGGAGCGCCGCCGATCGCCGCTGCGACGGAGGCCGTAACCGAATTGCCGCGGACGTCGCGAACCCCAACTGCCAGCGAGATCTTCGTGGGCACGAGCGCGGGATCGGGCAGTGCAGCAAAATCGATAAAGCGCGTTCGTCCGCCGAACTCAGGCGCAAGTTCGCGCGCCGCGGCGGCGGCCAGCGCGGTTTTACCGACACCGGGTCCGCCGGTGAGCGTAACCAGCTGCACGTCTTCGTCGCGAAGGAGCGCGAGCACGGCGGCCATTTCAGCCTCGCGCCCGACGAGCGGCGCGGCCTCGGGAAGTTCGGTATTCGCTGAAAGGCCGCGGCGGCTCGATGCGAGGCGCAGCGTCTCTCGCGCAGCAGCATCGAGCTGCAACGCCTCCGCGATAAGCGAAATCGTAATCGCGCGCGGCCAGAGCGAAATTCCGGTTTCGATGTCGCCGATGGCCCGCGCGCTGACGCCGGCCCGCTCGGCGAGCTCTTCCTGGGACACGTGCGCCTCCGCACGATATTGCCGGAGGAGCTCGGAAAGCGGGAGCGAGGCGGCCACGTTCTCGTTACTGCATCGGCGAAACCAATCGATTTACCTTGAGCGGGTGGGCGCCGGAGCACCCACCCGCAAACCATCGTCGGAACTTGCCGATCTGGGTGACTATTTTTTCTTGACGCTCAGCACCGCCGAGTCGGCCGCATAAAGGCTCATGGTTTTGGTCGCGTTTCCGCCGGCAGGATACTTATAGAACGCAACCACTCCGCCGGTTTGCGCTTCGAACAACGTCTTGCCGGCAATCCACGAGTACCAAACGTTTCCGGAGCAGCAGCCGTTGACGGTCGTCGCTCCGACCTCCGTTCCGGTGCCGCCGCTGATCGTGAATCGGTAGACCGTGCCGGTGTTCGAATCGGCGTAGGTGATGTACTTGCCGTCCCACTGCACCTGTCCCGGATTGGCGATGCTCTCATTCAGCGTAATGTCGTTGCTGCTGCTGCTGCCCTTGGGCAGCTCGCCGGCCTCGAAGTTGGGGCCGCCTTCGAATCCGTCGCTGCCGGCGAAGAAGGCGTTGCTCTTATCGTCGTAACCGACCGCATTGACTGAGAACCATCCGGGGCTGCCGCCGGGCGGCGAGTAGTAGGTTGGCGAGTTCGATCCCTTTTTATAAATCGCCAGCGAGCCTTGAGTGAACTCGGTGGTCACGATGTTGGCAACGGCCACGTTCCCGGTGGCGGGATCCACCGAACAGCCGTCGGGCTGCCATCCCGGATCGCTGAGCGTCGCGATCGGGGTGCTGCCGCCGTGCGCGTACTCGACGATCTGTTGGCCATAGTTTTCGGTGATAAAGACGTCGCCTTTGGCGTCGACGCACATTCCGTTGGGATCGTTGAGATAGGTCAGCGTTCCGACTAGCTTGCGCTTCGGATACGAGTAGACGTATGCATCGTTGTCGGGTCCGTCGGTAACATAAAGCAGCGCTTTGGCCTTCTTCGCATCGGGCGATATCCAGGAGCCGCGGTGCCGATCGAAATGAGTAGTCCGCGCGCCGAGCGCCGGAGACGTTGCCGGCGCTAACGTTCCGGACGTTCCGCCGCACGCGGTGAGAATGGCGGTGGCCCCGCACGCGCTCAGCGCATATGGAGCGAGACGTAGGCTGTGTTTGATCACTCTAACCTCCGAATAGAAGAGGGGACTGGTGATGGTTTGATTGTAGCATCCGACCGGCGGCTCGCCCGCACTGTGGCAAAAAGTCGAAAAAAACGCGGGTGGAGGGCAAAACGCGCCGAAACCGCAGCGCATCGTGGACGGTCGATTTCCGCAACCGGCTCTGAAGATTTTTCAGAACGTCAAGGTTTTCGATGGCAAGAGCCGTGCCTTATCCGGCCCGCTGGACGTGCTCGTCAAGGCGAACACGATTGAGAAAATCTCGGCGGATCGCATTGCGGCGGAGCCCGGTGCAGACGCTTGGATCATTGATGGTCGTGGGCGCACCCTGATGCCCGGTCTGATCGATGCGCACTGGCATACGACGATGGCGGCCGTGCCCTTACAGACGGTGCTGCTCGCTCCTTTCGGTTACACGATGATCGCGGCGGGCCGCGAGGCGGGCGCGACGTTGATGCGTGGATTTACCAGCGTTCGCGACCTGGCCGGTCCGGCGTTTGGCCTCAAGATGGCTATCGACGCCGGCGTCATAACGGGGCCGCGCATTTGGCCTTCGGGTGCGATGATTTCGCAAACGGGTGGACACGGCGATTTTCGGTTTCCATACGAAGTGCCCCGAGCGGAAGGCGCCCCCCTGAGTCGAGGCGATGCGCTCGGCGGCGGAGCCATCGCCGACGGGCCGGATGAGGTGCGCCGGCGCGCGCGCGAGCAGTTGATGCTCGGCGCGTCGCAGTTGAAGCTTGCGGCCGGCGGCGGCGCGGCTTCGATGTACGATCCGATCGACGTCAGCCAGTACACCGAGGGCGAGTTTCACGCGGCGGTCGAAGCGGCCGAAAACTGGGGGACCTACGTGACGGTTCATGCCTACACGCCGCCCGCCATTGCGACGGCGCTGCGCGCGGGCGTGCGTTGCATCGACCACGGCCACTTGATGGACGAAGCAACGGCCAAAATGATCGCGGAGAAAGACGCCTGGCTCTCGTTGCAGCCATTCGTCGACGACGAGTTCACCCCAGCGCTGACCGGTAAAAATCGCGAAAAGCAGCTTCAGATTTTTGCGGGTACCGATGCTGCGTACGGCTACGCCAAGAAGTATGGCCTCAAGACCGCCTTCGGTACCGACATGCTCTTTGAGCCGGCGCTGACCCAATATCAGAACGCAAAACTGGTGACGCTCAAACGCTGGTATGAGCCGGCGGAAATTCTCGCAATGGCGACGGGAACGAACGCGCAGCTCCTCGCGCTATCGGGACCACGCAATCCGTATCCCGGCAAGATTGGCGTCATCGAAGAAGGGGCGTTGGCGGACCTGCTGCTGGTGAACGGCGATCCAATCGCGGACCTGGACCTCATCAAGGACCCGCATAAGAACTTTTCGGTCATCATGAAAGACGGCACGATCTTCAAGGACGAGTTGGGCTAACGGCGCGGGCCGACGAAAAAGAAAGAAAGCCGACGTGGTCGTCGACCGGTATCGTGATCGTCGCGACGACTATATGGGCGCGAACGGCGTCAAGCGTACCGTCATCTCGGAGCGCACGGAAACGGACGCCGATGGGATCGTACGGCAGCTCGATCCGCACGTCGACCGGTCGAACAGGGATGTCGCGTCCGGTTATCGGGTTCCAGCTCGCCGTCTCGTTCCAGACGGCTAAAACGTAGGTTCCGTCTCGCTTTTGGAAGAGCTCGTGTTCTATGGTCGATATGCGGGCCTCGACGTCGTAGCGTAGGGGTTGCGGCGAAAACCCCGGTCCCGGGTCGGAAAACACGGCGATTTCGCTGCGCACGGCGTTAAAAGCCGGCTTCGGCAATCCATCGTAGCGAATGAGACCGAACCCGTTTTCCCACGGAACCTTATCATGTCCGTCGTCGTGAAATTCGTAGATATACGTTCGCGCGATGCCGCCGAGGCTATCCACGAGCAAGACTCGGCTGAGGTACTTCCCATCGGTGATCTCGTCGACCTCGGCTGGGTGCGACGCATACTCTCCGTGCGTGGTGTATCCCGTCTCGGTTACATCAACGGCGTGATCTGAGCCGGAGTTGACTTTTGCTTCGCAAATCGCCCAGGCGAGCGACTCGATCGATCCGCAGGCGTCGCGTCCGTATCCCGCCCAACCGGGATTCCAGCCCGGCGAAAAGTAGCGGTGGATCGCGCCAAAGTCGACGAGCCCGGCGATGTTTCCGAACTTGGCCGGGTCGCCGTGGATGGCGTTTCCCATCGCCGGGGCGACGAACGGCACAGGGAGAGCTTTGGTAAGGTCGTTCTCTTTCACGCACGCAATCGTCAGAGAAGGCCAACGCGGCACGCGGCGCAGATCGGGTTCGTTCGGTCCCTCGAGCATTTCTACCGCGCCGCCGACTCGCGCATCGAACGTACGAATGACGTAAGGTGAAGTATAAGAGCCCGGGTAGTAACCCAACGGCTGGCGGCAATCGGTAATCGCATCCATCCGCACGCCGGTTGCGGTGAAGAACTTTCGCTGATCGGCGTACTCCCGCGAGGATTCCTTCGGAAAAATTCCGTCGCGAATGTGACGGATACCGATCTCTTTCATACGCTGGACGACGACGGCGTATGTGCCATCGAGCGTCAGATCGGCGGTTAGATGCGTGTTGACGCCGATCGAATCGACGAACGCGTCGGCAGTCATCGGCATTTGTGGGGTCAGGTTTGGAGGGGTGGCCGCAGGAAATACTTGTGCTGCGCAACCGCAATGCACCATAAGAATCGACAATGTCACGGCAACTACCCCACGGCTTAACATGGGTTCAACTCGGCCGCTACGCTGACCGCGGCCGGTGTCCAGAGAGGCATCGAGCATACACATCGTTCACGGGATATTGCGATACACGATCGCGGGCATCGTTAGCGGACGTTCAACGGGGCAATGATTAATGCGACGAGCAAGCGGATATTTGGTCGGATAGCAGGCTTCACCGCAGGTTCCTAGCATCGCCCCAATGTGAAACGGACGGCATTCGCCATCGTGACGTTCATCGGGCCGCCCGTCTTGGTTATCCGAAGCTGTTTCGCCGCCCCATGGGGCTCAGGAGGTGCTGCATATGACCAAGGGCAGTCGTTATTCGTATTCGGAAACGCTTGCCAAGCTGGCGAAGGCCATGACCGACGCGGGGAACACCATTTTCGCAACGATCGATCAGGCTGCGGCGGCAGCCGGCGTCGGCCTGACGTTGCGGCCGACCACGCTTATCGTCTTTGGAAATCCTAAAGGCGGCACGCCCCTGATGGAGGCCTTTCCACTTGTCGGGCTCGATCTTCCACTCAAGGTGATGGTGTGGGAAGAGAGCGGTAACGTCAATGTTGCCTACGAGCCGATGTCGGAGATTGCCGCACGCTATGGCGTTACCGGGATGGACGCGCGCATCGCCGCGATGGATCACGCAATCGAGGGAGTGACGAACGCGGTGACGTGATCTTACGGCAGCGCTGAAAATCAACCCGCGTAAGGCGATTCAGCGCTGCCGCAAAGTCTAGACTCCGTCAGACGCGCGCAAGCGCCGGCATAAAGTTCAGGAGCGCGGCGTTCACTTGATCGGCGTGAGTCCACGGAATCGCATGGGGGCCGTCCTTGATAACGACGACCTGCACGTTTTTGATCATGCTGCGCAGCCGGTCGCCCGTCTTCAGGTAGGGCAGCACGCGATCGTCGTCGCCCTGGATGACGAGGATCGGCACGTCGAGCTTCGGGAGGTCGGCGCGGAAATCGGTTTCCCACGTCGGAATACACGCGACTGCCGCAAGTGCGGAAGCGCTGGCGGCGACGTTCCAGCTGGCTTGATACGCCTGATCGCTGACGAGGGTGCCGCGGA
>DATHOO010000112.1:0-3219 GCA_035484815.1 Candidatus Acidiferrales bacterium | reverse complement strand
AAAATCGAAAGAGACCTTTTCGTCTCAAACGGCGGCAACGACGTGCTCGCGCTGCGGGACGGAAGCTATGGGTACGCCGGCGAGATTACGTCCGGCGTCAACGGATCCGACGGCATCTGGGTCGATAATCACGGCAATCTGTACGTTTCGAACTTCAACTCTTCTGACGTTACGGAGTACGCCCCCGGAGGCTCTTCGCCGATTTGTACCTATAATTCCGGGATTCTCGACCCGACCAACGTGACCACCGACAAGAACGACAATGTATATATCGTCGACTTTTATGTTGACCAGAACCCCGGATACATCGACAAGTTCCCGCAATGCAGCAACACGATGTCGGCCCAATACCCCATTAGCAGCGGGCCGCAGGGCGTTGCCGTCGACCATCACGGCGATATCTTCGTCTCCTATTACTCCCACGGCGGAGCCTTCGTAGAGTTCAAGAATGGCTCGAGCCAGCCGACGCCCCTGAGCGTGACCACCGTCCTCCCGGGCGGCCTGGTCATCGATAAGAAAGGCAACCTCATCGCCGACGATGATAACTCGATCGACGTCATCGCGCCGCCGTACACCACCGCGACGCCGATCGTCACCAGTGTCAGCGGGCCATTTCGCGACTCGCTCAATCGCAAAGAAGATCTGCTCTTCAGTGCCAACACCGGTTCGAACACGGTGACGGTCTACCGTTACCCAACGGGCGAGCTGTTGGACACGCTCGGCGCCAGCAACGGCATCACGTCGCCGCTCGGCGTTGCAGAGTCGCCGAACGCGGCGTTCTAAACTTACCCCAAACGAGTCAAGGAATCGCGGCGCCCGCTGGGCGCCGCGATTCTGCTCTTACTAGACCCGCTCCAACGAGGCCCGATCCCATTTGGCGAGGTTTGCGGCCGCGTCATATGTCGAGTTAAAGAAGTCGAGCACCGTGCGATCGGGATCCGCCGACGTGCGCACGCTCTCGTACGGCAGCAGAAACTCCCTCAGCTGATCCGTCCAAAATCCCGGCGGCGCGACGTCCGCTTGCGCGAAGCCCGGCGGCTCGGGATAGGCATAGGCGTAGAATGCCGCTTCCGCGCCGGGGCCACCCGGCCAAAAGCCGACACTTTGTTCCTCGCGATTGTAGGCTTCGCGCGTAACCCAGTCGGGCATGTTCGGAATGCCGCCGGGATGCGGCGGCGCCGGGCGCCCGGAGAAGCGCGTGACCGCCAAATCGAAGCTGCCCCAAAAAAAGTGCACCGGACTGGCCTTGCCGAGAAACGGTGCGCGAAACTCCTTGCAGAGGCGATCGGCCTGCAGCAGCGCGCGGAAGAACCGCTCGACGTACGCCTTGTCGTACGACGCGTGTACCGTATCCTCGTCAAAGCGCACGGCGCCGGCGATTTCGTTGGGCATCGTGTTGATTCGAACGTCGAAGCCGAGCGCTTTGAGTTTTTCCATGATTAGGCGATAGAACTCCGAGACGGACATCGGCTCGAGCGCGAAGCCGTCGCGTTCGTCGTCGCAGCCCGCGATCTCCAAGCGATGCCCGAGAAAGTCGAAGTCGATCGCCAGCCACCGGCCGCCGCTATACGGCATCGCCGAGGTGGTCAAACCGCGCGGCGTGACGTAGAGCGTAACGTTCCACCAATGGTTGAGCATCGGCTCGAGCCGCAGGCGAATTTTGCCGACGATCTGCGTCCACAGATGCAGCGTTGCCAGCGTATCCTTCCATTCGTCGTACTTCAGTGAAGGCCAGCGGTCCATCACAACTACCTCTGCTCGGCGGGTGCGATCGGCAGCTCGATCTGGTTGGGATCCGCTTCGCCGTCGAGCGACGGCGCGCGGAAATGCTGCGGCGCGAAGCGTAGATACATAATCGGAATCAAGATCAACGTGAGAATCAAGGAACTCGACAATCCGCCGATCACCACGATTCCGAGCGGCCGCTCGGCCTGCGAGCCGGGATCGAGCGCCAGCGCGAGCGGCAGCATGCCGGCGATCATCGCGACGGTCGTCATCACGATCGGGCGGAATCTTGCGTGCGCGCTCTCCTCTATCGCTTCCAGCCGGCTCATTCCTCGTTCTCGCAGTTGGTTGGCAAAATCGACGAGCAGGATTCCGTTTTTCGCCACCAGCCCGACGAGCAAGATCGCGCCGATCATCGAGAACAGGTTCAGCGTCTGGTGCGTCAGCGCCAGGGCGCCCAGCGCGCCGACGACCGCGACCGGCACCGTGAACATGATGATGAACGGCGTCACGTAGCCGTTGTAGAGCGCCACCATCAGCAGGTAGACCAGCAGGATCGAGAGCAGCAGCGAGATCCCCATCTCGGTAACCGTATCCGCGACGTTCTGCTGATTGCCGCCGGCGACCGGCGCGACCGTGATATTCTTGGGAAGATCGAGCGCGCGCAGGCGCCGTTCGAAACTTCGCTGCACGTTCGACAGAATCGCGCCCGGAGCGATGTTGGCTCCGATCAGCACGACGTTGCGCCGGTTGATTCGCATGATCATCGGCGGCGCGGGCGACATGACGAGCTTTGTGATGTCGCCGACGCGGACGATCGAGCCGTTGTTCGCGCGAATC
The DNA here is from genome assembly GCA_035484815.1 of Candidatus Acidiferrales bacterium. Taxonomy (GTDB): domain Bacteria; phylum Vulcanimicrobiota; class Vulcanimicrobiia; order Vulcanimicrobiales; family Vulcanimicrobiaceae; genus Cybelea. The sequence continues at coordinate 654 of DATHOO010000112.1, read as the reverse complement.
GGAATCGCGGCAATCGCGCCCAGCGAGACCAGATCGCTCTCGGGATAGATCACCTGCACGTCTTTGAGGCCCTGCGGCCCGGTGAACTGCGTGGCGGTATCGCCGCCGAACGCGGCGCGTACGGCCGTCGACGCCGTGCCGATGCTGGCGTCGAGCGCGCGCGCATTTCCGCGTTCGAACTCCACTTCGACCTGGGGCGCGTCGGCGCTCCCCGACGTCGTTGCGTCAACCGCGCCGGGCGTTGCGGCGAGGGCGGCGTACGCGCGATCGGCGCTGGGCCCCGGATCGGCCGTCAAACTGGAGACGACGTACGAAATCGGTTGCGCGATGCCGCCCGACGGATCGGTTGCCGGCACCGCGACGACGTTGGCACCGGGCAAGAGCCGGCCGATCCTCGAGCGCAAGTTCTCAACCCAATAGGAGGTCGAGCGCGAGCGGCTATCTTTCAAAAACAGATGAATCTGACCGATGGCGCCGTTGTTGATATAGCCGCTCACCTCGCCCTGATAGGCACCGGCAATCGATGTCTCCGATTGCAGGTCGGCGACGCGGTCGACCAGCCCCTCCGCGCGCAGGACGGCTTGCTGCGTGGTCGTCAGCGGGGTTCCGGTAGGAAAGCCGATGTTCACGAAGATCTCGCCGCGGTCGACCGGC
>DATHOO010000111.1:0-13698 GCA_035484815.1 Candidatus Acidiferrales bacterium | reverse complement strand
GCACTTGCGTCGAGCTTGGTGCGCGGCCGTCTCAGCAACGATCGCTACGAACGAATTGGCTGGCTCCTGGTAGTTGGTACGATCCCGGTGGGCGTCCTTGGCTTCATCTTCGAAGTTCCGGTGCGGCGGCTCTTCGGATCTCCGGCACCGGCCGCGGCGTTCTTGATGGTCAACGGTTTGGTGATGTTTGCCGGTGAAGCTTTGCGCCGGCGGCAGCACGCGCGAGCCGGCGCAACGTTTAAGCCGATCGAGCAGCTTGGCTTTCCGGCGAGCCTCGCCGTCGGTATCGCGCAGTCGTTCGCGTTGCTGCCGGGCATCTCGCGATCCGGCATCTCGATGGTCGCGGGTCTGCTCTGCGATCTCGATCACGAGCACGCCGCGCGCTTTTCGTTCTTGCTGGCAACGCCCGTCATCCTTGCCGCGGCGGTGCTCGAGATGCCGAAGCTCTTCGCGCCGGAAGCGCACGTCGTTTTGCTGCAAGCGATTGTGGGAGGCATCGCGGCCGGTGTCGCGGCATATTTTTCGGTCGCTTTCCTAACTCGCTACTTTCGCACCAACGATTTGCGCCCGTTTGGATGGTACTGCATCATCTTCGGCGCGATTTGCTTCATCCTCGCACGCCAGGGAGTAATCACATGAGAGTCATCGCCCTTACCCTAGCCGTTCTCTTCTTCATCCTGGGCATTCTCTACGGTTTGGGAAAGATCAATCTCTTCACGGAGTCCGGTGCGGCGCACACACATCACATCACCCATCTGGTTGTCTTATGGGTGCTTGCGCTGCTCTGCGTCATATGGGCACGGTTCCAGAGCGCACCGCGGTGAAGCCCTCGCATATCCGGCGCGACGGCAGTGTGACGATGGTCGACGTCTCCGCTAAAAGCATCACGTCGCGCACGGCTTGTGCCGAGGCAATCGTCGCAATGAGCTCGGGAGCGCAGCAGGCGCTCCGCGCGACGACGCTGCCGAAGGGTGACGCGCTCGTGACCGCGCAAATCGCGGGCATCATGGCCGCAAAGCAGACGGCCGCGTTGATCCCGCTCGCGCACACACTGCCGCTGAGCAGCGTTGACGTCCGCTTCGAATGGCGCGCCGACGGGGCGCTGCGAATCGAAGCAGAGGCTCGCACCGCCGCACGGACGGGCGTGGAGATGGAAGCGATGGTCGCGGCTGCCATTGCGGCGTTGACGATCTACGACATGTCGAAAGCGCTCGATAAAGCGATCACGATCGAAAGCGTCCGGCTGGTTAGCAAGAGCGGCGGCAAGAGCGGCGATTTTCGACGTCGTGCGAGCGCCGGCACATGAAGTTTCGAGCAGCGCTGATCGTGCTCTCGGATCGCGCTGCGTCGGGCGCGCGTGCCGATGAGTGCATCCCGCTGATGAGGGAACGGCTTGGCGATGTCTATGCGATCGTGCGCGAAAGCGTGCTTCCCGACGACCCCGCCGCGCTGCAAGCCGAGCTCATCGAGCTCGCCGACTCGCGGGTTGCCGACCTGGTCATTACCAGCGGCGGCACCGGTCTTTCACCGCGCGACCGCACGCCGCAGGCGACCGGCGCGGTGCTCGATTACGAGGTTCCGGGGATTGCCGAGGCAATCCGCGCCGCGGCCATGGCGCATACGAAGAGCGCGATGCTGTCGCGCGCACTGGCGGGCGTGCGCGACCACACGCTGATCGTCAATCTTCCCGGGAGCCCACGAGCGGTCGGCGAGTCGCTCGACGTCGTGATTCCGGTGCTTCCGCACGCGCTGGAGCTCTTGGGCGATCGGATCGTCGACGGATGAACGGCCCGCTGAGCTACGAGAGCGCCGAAGCCTACCTTCTCAGCACCATCGACGAAACCGTATCGCGCCGGACCTCCTACAAGCTCGACCGCATGCGCGCGTTTCTGCAGGAGCTCGGCGATCCGCATCGAGCGTATCCGACGATTCACATCGGCGGAACGAGCGGTAAGAGCTCGACCGCAACGATGATCGCGGCGGCGTTGCAGGCCGCGGGCAGCCGGACCGGATTGCACACCAAGCCGCATCTGCGTTCGATGACCGAGCGGGCTCGGATCGACGGAAAGTCGATACCTCCGCAACGATTCGCTGCGGTGCTCGAAGACATGATGCCCGCCATCGAGCGAACGACCGCGCAGCATGGTCGACCGACGTATTATGAAACACTGCTAGCGCTCGCGTTCGCGTATTTTGCGCAGGAGCACGTCGATATCGCAGTGATCGAAGTCGGGCTCGGCGGGCGCCTCGACGGAACGAACGTCATCGTGCCGCTCGTCGCCGCGATTACCTCGATTGGCTTCGATCACACCGAGGTGCTGGGAAGCACGCTCGAAGCGATCGCTTTCGAGAAGGCCGGCATCGCCAAGCCGGGCGTCCCGCTCGTGCTCGCCGCCGTGCCGCCGCGCGCCGCCGCCGTGATCGAGCGGTACGCCGCCGAAGTGGGTGCGCCTATCGTGCACGTTCGCGTTCGTGATGATGTCCCTCTGCCGGTCCTTGGCATCTTCCAGCGCGTTAATGCAGCAACCGCGCTTACCGTGCTCGAACAGCTTGACGCTGGGCTGCGGCCGAGCCGCGATGCGGTTGCGCGCGGGTTCGCCACGCTGGCGATTCCCGGAAGGATGGAACTGATCTCCGGAAAGCCTCCGGTGCTTTTTGACGTCGCCCACAACGTCGAAAAGGCAACCTCCCTTGTCGCTTCGCTGCGCGAGCGATTTGCCGGCCGGCGAATCCACTACGTGGTGGCCATCGGCGAAAGCAAGGATGCGCGTCATATTTTGGAGACCCTGGCCGAGTTGCCGTCAACTTTTACCTTTACTTCGTTTAGCACGGCGGGACGGCGAGCGATTCCGCCCGCGATACTTGCAGCGACGGCGGAGTCGTTTGGCGCCTGGGGTCGCGTCATCGGCGACCCGATCGAAGCCCTCACGGTAACGCGCCGCGTATCTGAGATTGACGATCTGGTCGTCGTTACCGGCTCTACGTTTGTCGTTGCGGAGTTACGCCAGTGGTTCGCGCCGACGCCGGCGTAAGAGGCGTTCTCGATCTTCGCGGCGTGCGAATCGCCTGGGGCACGCGCACCTACGTCATGGGCATCGTGAACGTCACGCCCGATTCGTTCTCGGGCGACGGACTTGAGGATGCGGCGCAAGCCATCGCCTTTGCGCTAACACAATGGGAGAGCGGCGCCGATCTCTTGGACTTTGGCGGCGAATCGACTCGGCCCGGACATCAGCCGGTGCTTGAATCGACTGAGATTGCGCGCGTCGTTCCGGTCATTCGGGCGGTCCGCGAGCGACGCGTGCCCGTCCCCATTTCCGTCGACACGTACAAGCCGGGCGTTCTGCGCGCAGCGCACGAGGCGGGCGCCGACATCGTCAACTCGGTCTGGGGAGCGTCGCCCGAACTTTTGGAGGTCGTCGCCGAACTGGGGATTCCGATCGTCGCGATGCACAATCAGAACTCAACGGCGTATGACGGCGACGTCGTGGACGCGGTGTTGCGGTATCTCGAAGCGTCTGCGGTGCGGGCCACGGCGCGAGGGATGGTGCCGCAACGCATCATTCTCGATCCCGGCATCGGCTTCGGCAAGACGGCGGACCAGAACATTGCCGTGCTTCGCGCGCTGGATCGTGTGGTCGCGCTCGGGTTTCCGACGATGCTCGGCACGTCGCGCAAATCGACGATCGGCAAGCTTACGGGCCGCTCTGCCGGAGACCGCCTCTACGGAACTTTGGCAACGGTCGCGCTGGCGGTGAGTGCCGGCATCGACATCGTTCGCGTTCACGACGTTAGGGCAGTTGTCGACACGGTTGCCGTCGCCGACGCGATCGCGCGCGACTGGAGGCCTGCGTCGTGGATAGAATAAGGCTGCGTGGCGTTCGAGCCTATGGACGGCACGGCTACGAGGCGGCCGAGCGCGAGCGGCGTCAACCGTTTGAAATCGACGTAACGGCCGACATCGACCTCCACGCAGCCGCGGAAAGCGACGATCTTACGCAGACGCTCGACTATGCATCGCTGCAGGAACGCCTGGTGCGCGTCGTGGCAACGACGTCGTATGCGCTGCTCGAACGCCTTGCCGCGGACTTGATCGACGCCGTTTTCGATGATCCTCACGTGCGAAGCGCCGAGCTGACCGTCTCCAAACCGGGCATTCTCAGCGGAGCGACGCCATCGGTAACGCTGCAGCGAGTGAATCCGCGCTTCGATGCACCGTGAGCCTGCATCACGCGTACGTCGGCATCGGCACCAATGAGGGCGATCGCGCTCGGAACGTCGAGCGCGCGCTTGCGGCATTGAGCGATTTCGGCAACGTCGTGCGCCGGTCGTCGCTCTATCGCACGGAGCCCTGGGGGAAGCTCGATCAGCCTTGGTTCCTCAATGCGGTCGTGCTCGTCGAAACCGAACTGCCGCCGCTCCCGCTGCTCGGCGCGCTTCATGCCATTGAAGATCGGCTCGGGCGCGTGCGCGGCGATCGTTGGGGGCCGCGAACGATCGATCTCGATCTGCTGCTCTACGACGAGGCCGATATCGACGAGAACGGCGTGCAGGTGCCGCACCCTCGTCTACGCGAGCGCGCCTTCGCGTTAGTCCCGCTCGCCGAGATCGACGATCGCTTCGAGACGCTCCGCGATGCGTTACCGGCGTCGGACCTCGCGGGGGTCGTGCGCGTCGAGGCCGAAAGCGATAAGCCGATGTTGCAAGAGCGGATCTCTTCGGTGAGCGAGCGCGTGCGCACGCTGGCGCGCTTCCTTGCCGACGCCGGTGCGGTCCGCGTCCGCGTAACGCGTGGCGACGAGGATATCGAGATTGCTATGCGCTCGCGACATGCCACGCAAGAGCCCGAAGCTCCCGGCCGGCCGGCCTCAAACGTCAGCTCGGCCCGGATCGATACGATCAAAGCGGAGCTCGTCGGAATATTTCATCTCAGCCGGCCCGCGCCGGTCGAGGGCGACTTGGTCGATGCCGATCGAGAGCTGGGCTACGTTGAAGCGCTCGGCATTCGCACGCCGGTTCATAGCATGGGCGCCGGGCGTCTCATTGGGATGCCGGCCGTAGACGGTGCACCCGTCGAGTACGGTCAGCCGCTCTTCTTGCTAGTCCGAGGGTAGGACACTACAATTTTTCGAAAAGTCTTGATCGCAAATCGTGGCGAGATCGCGCTGAGAATCAACCGTGCCTGCCAAGAGCTCGGCGTTTCAACCGTGGCGATCTTCTCGGAGCCGGACCGCGATTCGCTGCATGTGCGCCAAGCCGACGAAGCTTTTTGCGTGGGGCCGGGTCCATCCGCGCGATCGTACCTTAATATTCCGAACATCATCTCGACCGCGCTGATCACCGGCTGCGATGCGGTTCATCCCGGCTACGGTTTTCTCGCGGAAAACGCGCGGTTCGCCGAAATCTGCGGCGACCATGGGCTCACCTTCATCGGTCCCAAACCGCGGGTCATCGCGCTGATGGGCGATAAAGCGAGCGCGAAGCGCGTGGTGCGCGAGGCCGGAGTCGCGACGACGCCGGGGAGCGGCGTACTGAGCTCGGTCGAGGAGGCGTACGAAGCAGCCGAGTCGATCGGCTATCCGCTTTTGCTCAAAGCGACTGCGGGCGGTGGTGGTCGCGGCATGCGCGTCGTGCGGGATGCGGGCGAGTTGCAGCGCGCATACGCGGGTGCGACGGCCGAGGCCGAGGCGAGTTTCAAAGACGGTCGCGTCTACATCGAACGCTTGATTCGGAGGCCTCGCCACGTCGAAGTCCAAGTTTTTGGTGACGACTTCGGCAACATCGTGCATCTCGGCGAGCGGGATTGCTCGGTCCAAAAGCCGTCGCACCAAAAGATCGTCGAGGAGACGCCCGCGCCCCAGCTTTCGGAGAGCGCGCGCGCCGCTTTACATGAAATGGCGCTGCGCGCCTCGCGTCACGTCGAGTACACCAACGCCGGGACGCTCGAGTTTCTCGTCGCAAACGACGAGGTTTACTTCATGGAGATGAACACCCGCATTCAAGTCGAGCACCCCGTGACGGAGATGGTCTACAACATCGATCTCGTCAAGGAGCAGATTCGAATTGCATCGGGAGAACCGCTCGGTTACACACAGAACGACCTGCGCTCGCGAGGTCATGCAATCGAGTGCCGGATTAACGCCGAAGATCCCCGCAATAACTTCGCACCGGCGGCCGGAACGGTCTCGAAGCTGGTCTTTCCGGGCGGCCCCGGCATTCGTGTCGACACGCATCTCTATGCCGGTGCAACGATTCCCCCATACTACGACTCGATGATCGCGAAAATCGTCGCCTTCGGCGACACCCGGGACGTTGCCATCGCCCGAATGGAGCGCGCCCTGCGCGAGACCCTCGTCGAAGGGGTGCATACCACGATCGAACTTTGTTTGGAAGTTCTTGCGGCGCGGGAGTTTCGCGAAGGGCGATACGACATCGAGTTCCTTCCCAACATGCTCGCTTCGGTCGGGGGGCTGAGCCTGCGATGACGTCGCGCCGGGCCGCCCGCGAGCAAGCGCTGCAAGTGCTCTATTCCGTCGCCGTCGGGAGCCGCGAGCCGCATGATGCGCTGCGCGACATCGTGGGCGAGAGCGACGACAACGAGCAGCGCGCCTTTGTCGAGGAACTCACGCTGGGTACGCTCGAATACGCAGATGAAGCCGATCGGATCGTGAGGCCGCTTCTCGAGGGCTGGGCGCTCGAGCGCCTGCCTACCATCGACCGGCTCGTGCTGGAAATGGCTACATTTGAACTTCATTGCCGTCCCGAGACACCGGCTGCGGTTGCGATCAACGAGGCCGTCTCGCTTGCCAAACGCTTTTCAACCGAGGACTCCGGTCGTTTTGTGAACGGAGTCTTGAGCGCCGTGGTCAATGCGAAGACGTAGACGTTCGAAGGGCAACGGCGGCTTCTGGCGTGGGGTCGGCATCGCGCTGCTGATGCTCGCACTCTTTGCCGTCGGATCGGTCGCCGGCATGGTCGCGTCTTATGCGCGAAATCTCCCCGACATCAGCCGGATGGCCGATTATCAGCCGGCTAGCTCGACCCGCATCTTTGCCCGCGACGGCACACTGCTGGCCTCAGTCTACAAGGAGAATCGGGTCTGGGTTCCGATCTCGCGCGTGCCGCCGATCGTTCGCGACGCGTTCGTCGCCAACGAGGATCACAACTTCTACAACCATCACGGAGTCGATCTCGGCAGTATCGTGCGCGCTGCTTTTGCCGATCTTACCCACCAAGAGTTTCAAGGCGCCTCCACGATCACGCAGCAGCTCGCGCGGCGTCTCTTCCTCAACGACCAAGTTTCGTTGTCTCGAAAGGTGCAGGAAGCGCTCTTGGCAATCGAGATCGAGCGCTACTACACCAAAGACGAGATCCTCGAGCGCTACCTGAACATCATCTATCTCGGCGCGGGGGCATATGGCGTCGACGCGGCGGCCCATACGTACTTCGGCCGCGGCGTTGATTCGCTGACGTTGGCGCAGGCCGCGATGCTGGCGGGGATCGTTGCCGCACCCTCCGATTATTCACCGTTTTCGAACTATGCGCTGGCGCGCTCGCGTCAGCGACACGTGCTCGACCGCATGGTCGAAAGCGGCTACGCGACGGTCGCTCAGGCGGACGCCGCCTATGACGATCCGCTGGGCCTGATTTCCGAGCAGCCCACCGGACTGCAGGGATATCGTTATCCATACTTTACGACGTACGCGATTGCTCAACTGGAACGCGTCTTCGGCACGAGCGCGGTCGAAGAAGGAGGATTGCAGGCCTACACGACGCTCGATGCGCGTTTGCAAGAGATCGCGCAAGAAGCCGTCACCTGGGGCGTCGGACGGTCGGTCGCCGAAGGCATCGGCGCGCATCAGGCGGCGCTGGTCGCGCTGCGTCCGTCGACCGGCGAGATCCTGGCAATGGTCGGCGGCACCGGATTCACGCTGAACAACCAGTTCAATCGCGCTTGGCAGGCGCGCCGGCAGCCAGGTTCCTCGTTCAAGATTTACGACTACACCGCCGCGATCGACTCGGGCATGCCGGCCTCAACGGTCATCGACGACACGCCCGTCAGCTATCCAATGGGAGACGGAACGAACTGGTCGCCGATGGATGACGATCACAGTTATATGGGAGCGATCTCGCTTCGCGAAGCCGTCGTCATGTCGCGCAACGTCGTCGCCGTCAAGCTAGCGGAACGCATCGGCTTGGACAAGATTATCGGCTACGCACATCGGATGGGCGTGACGTCGCCGTTGGAGGCAAATCTTTCACTCGCGCTGGGATCGTCGGGGGTCTCGGTGCTCGATCAGGCGAGTGGTTATTCAACGCTTGCCGACCAAGGTTTGCACATCGATCCGACGGCGTTCCGTATGGTGAAGGATGCGATGGGAAGCGTGGTGCTCGACGATCGCGTTCCGCAAGCGACCGATGTCGTGAGCGCGGGGACCGCGTATATCATGACGTCGATCCTCGAAGACGTCATCGCGCACGGCACCGGGTATCCGAATGCGGTTATCGACCGTCCCGCCGCGGGTAAGACCGGAACCACCTCTAACTTTCGCGACGCCTGGTTTGTTGGATACACGCCCGATCTCGTCACTGCCGTCTGGCTAGGCAACGACAACTACACTCCGATGAATGAGTCGTACGGCGGAAATATTCCGGCGCGCATCTGGGCGCGTTTCATGAAAGCTGCGCTGGCGAACACTCCGAAGCACGAATTTCCATTTCCATCCGATGAAGTCGCAAAAGTGGCCGGATGCGGCCGCGGCAACGAATATTACTTGAGGGGAACCGAGCCGGAATCGGGTTGCGGAGGCTCGATCGATAACTACGAGGCCCAACAGGATACGTCGTATCCGGAAGCTGCGTCGCTTCCCCAGCCGACGGTGCCCCCCGCGAGCGCGACGCCGCCGCCCACCATCCCGCCCTTGCCGACGGAGTCCCCGCTGGAGTCTCCATCGCCGGAACCGACGGTCGAGCGGCGGTGAGGCTCTTCGAGGAACCGGCATCGGTTCTTCAGTTAACCGTTTCACAGTTCTCGGACCGGTTCAGCGCGTGGATCGCAAAGCGCCCGGAACTGCGGCGAATCGCCATCATCGGCGAGATCTCGGGGTGGAGCCCCCAGACAAGCGGCAACATTTTCTTTAGCCTAAAAGATCACCGTGCCGTCTTGCGATGCTTCGCGCGGGCGAGAGAAGCGCAGAAGTTTCCTCCGATCAGCAATGGACTCTCCGTGGTCGCTACCGGCGCGATTGGGATTTGGGAACCCAGCAGCGAGTATCAGCTTCGCGTTGTCGAGGTTGCGCTGCTCGGCGCCGGCGCAATCGCCGCTAAGGTAGAAGCGTTGCGCAAGCGGTTGCAGGCCGAAGGACTCTTTGACCAAATACGCAAGCGCGTCTTCGCCCGATTTCCCCGCCGCGTTGCTTTGGTCTCGGCTCGCGGCAAGGGTGCGGCCGACTTTGAATCGACGCTTCGCGAAAAGTCGCCGAACGTTACGGTGCTCTTTGTCGAGACGCGCGTCCAAGGCGACGGAGCGGAGATCGATATTGCCGAAGCGATCGATCGCGCCTCGCGCGTATCAGTCGACGCCATTGTCGTGCTCCGCGGCGGCGGCTCCTACGAAGACCGCTATCCGTTTAATACCGAGCCGGTCGTGCGCGCGATTGTGCGATCGCGCCATCCAGTCGTCACCGCTATCGGCCACACCGGTGACCGGCATCTCGCCGACGAGGTCGCCGATGCCGTCTTCAAGACACCTACCGCGGCTGCCGAGCACATCGCGGGCTCGTGGGCTGAAGTGACGGGCCGCCTCGCGCGACAGCACGAACAGCTAGCCGCCGCGATCGAACGCGTCACCGCGCGCCAAGAGCAGCGTCACGATCGTGCCGATCAAGAACTCGATCGCGCCATCGAGCGGCGTCTCTCCGAGTCGCGGCGCCGGCTGCTGCAACTGCAGAACGGAATCGAGCGGCAAAATCCTCGCTATCGCCTGGGTCTTCGCCAGAACCGCTTCACCGCAGTATTGTTAAAGATTGACGGCGCACGGGATCGCCTCTTCTCCCAGCGCGAAAACGCGCTGGCGCTGGCGCGAAGCCGGCTCCTCGCGGCGAATCCAGAGGGGCCGTTGGAACGTGGTTATGCAATCGTTACGCACTCGGGCCGCGCGTTGCGCGATGCGCAGGACGTTGCGATCGGCGACCAGATCGACGCGCGTCTTTTTCACGGGAGGCTCACGGCAAGCGTCGAACGAGTCGTCATCGATGAGTGACGGCGGCGCGGACTTTGAAGCCAAACTCGATCGCGTCGATGCGATCGTCAGGGAGCTTGAGAATCCGAATACAAAGCTCGACCGCGCCATCGCGCTGTTCAAGGAAGGTAAAGTGCTGGCGCGCGAATGCGAGTCGCTCCTCAAGAGCGCGCAAACGCAAATCGACGAAGCGATGTCGGAGCCGCAGTCCGCGAGGCCGGGTAAGCGCTCGAAGAACGACGAGCTCGACGACCAAATACCGTTTTAGGGAACCTCGGCATGAAGGTCCGGCTCGACGCGGCGGTGGCCGAGCGTGAAGGGATCACCCGCTCGCAGGCGCGCAGCCTCATCATGGAAGGCCGAGTGAGCGTCGAAGACGTGGTTGTTACGAAAGCCGGACAGAGCATTCGCGCGGACGCGCGTATCGAGCTCGAACGTCCCAGAAAGTTCGTTAGCCGTGGCGGCGAGAAGCTCGAGCACGCGCTGGAGGTGTTCCGTCTCGACGTGCGTGGTGCGCGGGCGCTTGACGTCGGTGCCTCCACCGGCGGATTTACCGACTGCCTCTTGCAGCGCGGGGCCGCGCACGTGACCGCGCTCGACGTCGGATACGGTCAACTCGATTGGCGACTCCGCAACGATCCGCGAGTCCGCGTCATGGAGCGGGTAAACTTCCGGCTCCTTCTCGGCGACGCATTTCCCGACGGCTTCGACCTCATCGTGGCCGACGCGTCGTTCATTTCGCTGCGCACCATCCTAGCGCGCGCCGTCGCCTATCTGCGCGACGATGGGAAGATCGTTGCTCTCGTCAAGCCGCAGTTCGAAGCCGGGCGCGAGCGGGTTGGCGGCGGAGGCGTGGTCCGCGACCCGCAAACCCATCGCGACGTCCTACGCGGCATGCGCGAGGCGAGCGCGTCGCTGGGTCTCGTACCCGTGGCGCTGACTGCGTCGCCGTTGCTCGGGCCCGCCGGTAACCGGGAGTTCCTGATGGAGCTGCGCCGGCGCGGGACGCCGTTCGACGACGCACGACTCGAGGCGGTCCTTGCCGAAGGAAGCGACGCATGACGGCAATGCTGGCCATCGCGAGGAAGATCGTCGGCCTCTACGTCGACACCGAACGCGAGCACGCTCGGACGATCGCTACCCGCATCGCGGCGGATTTTCGGGCCGGCGGATTCGAAGTCGTCGACGGGCCCAATGCGGCGATCGCGTCGCTTTTGATCACCGTCGGCGGCGACGGCACGCTCTTACGAGCGGCTCGCCTTGCGGTCGAAAGCGATATTCCGCTCCTTGGCATCAACACGGGTCGCTTGGGCTTTTTAACCGAGCTCGACGAAGACGATCCACGGCTCGACGATCTGCCCGCGTTCGTCGAGCGCGGACTCATCATCGACGAGCGCACCGCGCTCGAAGCGGAGTACGGCGAGCGGCGTTTCTTCGCGCTCAACGACGTCGTCGTGCGCAAGGGTGAAGTCTCGCGGATCGTTCCCTTCGGGCTGCGGGTGGATGAGGGGGCGACGACACGCATCGCGGCCGACGGCATCTGCGTCGCCACGCCAACCGGTTCGACGGCCTATTTTCTTTCGGCCGGAGGGTCGCTTATCGCGCCCAGCGTGGATGCATTCGGGGTGGTGCCGCTGCTCCCGCACACGCTCTTTTCGCGTCCGTTGATCGTACCGACGAGCTCGCGAATCGAGATTGCTTCGGATTCGGAGAGCGCGCAGGCCCACCTCGAATGCGATGGCGACGTGCTTAGTCAGGTTGCGCCGAGCACGAGCGTGACGATCCGCTGCCACCCCAAACGCGTCTACTTTGCGCGGATGAAGCCGCTGCATTTTCTGGAGCGGCTCGAGACAAAGATGCTCTGGGGCGTTTCCATCAAGGATCCTCGTCGTTAAGGTCTCCGCGGCAAAGAACGCGTAATGTTGCGGCACTTGCAGATCGAGAGTTATGGCCTGATCGAACGTGCCGAAGTCGAATTCGCCGACGGCGCGACGATCTTTACGGGTGAGACCGGCTCGGGGAAGACGATGCTGCTTGGCGCGCTCGACTTCGCGCTTGGAGGCCGGGCCGGTCCCGACGTCGTCCGGCGCGGCGCGCGTCGAGCGATGGTGACGCTTTCGTTCGACGTCGACGACCGATTGCGCGCCCGGCTGGCAGCCGATGGGTTCGAGCTCGACGCAGACGAGGCGGGAAGCATCGCGCGCGAGATGAGCGAGTCGGGCCGATCGAGCGTGCGCGTAAACGGCCGCCCATCCACGGCCGGCTACGTGCGCGATCTCCGCGATGCGATCGCCGAGATCGTGGGACAACACGAGGCGCAGCGATTGCTCGCGCCGAGTTATCATCTCGAGTTGCTCGATCGCTTCGCGGGCGATGCGGTTTTGCGAACCCGCGACTCGGTTGCCGCAGCGTACGAACAGGCGGAATCGGCGGCGCAGGCGCTGGCCGAGCTGACCGAGGACGCGCTGCGCGCGCGCGAGCGCTACGACGATGCATGCTTCACCGCGCGCGAGATTGACGAAGCGCGGTTCGAATCCGGCGAGGCCGAGCGCCTGACCGAGCGCCGTATTTTTCTCGATAACGTCGAGCGAATTGCGCTCGCGTTGCATACCGCTCGCGAAGCGCTTGCCGCCGACGACGGCGGCGCGACCGGTGCGATCGGCGCTGCCGGCGTCGCGCTCGCCGGCGTCGCCAAGTTCGACGGCCGGCTGAGCGAGATGGCAGCGCGCGCCGCGACGCTGCAAGCCGAGACGGTCGATCTTGCTGCCGACGTCGCGGGCGCGGCGGACGCGGCCGAGTACGATCCGGCCGAGCTGGAAGCGATCAACCTGCGTCTCGATCTGATCGACCGTCTCAAACGCAAGTACGGCGGATCCGTCGAGGAGCTCCGAGCCGTCGCGCAACGAGCGCACCGGACGATCGACGACTACGAAAATCGCGACAAGCTCGTTGCCGACTTTACCGCCGCCGTTGAGGCCGCGAAGCGAGAGCTGCGCAGCGTCGCGGCGGCGCTCACCGCTTTGCGCGAAAAAGCGGCCGTGGCGCTATCGAAGCGAGTCGTCGCCGAGTTTGCCGAAATAGCGCTTGGAGCGGGCCGGTTTGAGGTCGCTTTCGAGCCGCTCGAACGGATCGGACCCCACGGCGCCGAGCGCGTCGAATTCCTTTTTGCCGCGAATGCCGGCGAGCCGGCGCGACCGCTGACGCGCGTCGCGTCGGGCGGCGAACTTTCGCGCGTGCTGCTCGCGCTGGTCGTCGTGCTCGCCGCGGTCCGCGATGCACGCACCGCGTTGGTCTTCGATGAGATCGACGCCGGCGTCGGGGGCGCGACGGCCACCGCCGTCGGCGCGCGAATCGGCGCGCTCGCGCGGCGCGGGCAAGTCGTTTGCGTGACGCATCTTGCGCAGCTCGCAACCTGGGCCGATCGCCACTACGTGCTCGACAAGCTCGAGGGGACGGCT
>DATHOO010000110.1:0-24192 GCA_035484815.1 Candidatus Acidiferrales bacterium | reverse complement strand
GCAGGCGCGGGCGTTGGCCGCAACGTCTTGACTCCGACGTTGCGTCAGAGACTCGGCTTGGCCACGAGAGGAAACGATGCAAACCACCGGGCCAGAAGCGGCACGGCTGCGCCGGATTAAAGAGTTCGCGGGCGAGGCCGGCGTGACGGTTCGCAGCTGCAATTCTACGACCGTCTTGGCCTGTTGAAACCCGCGCGCTCGCATAGCGCTGGCCGCAATCGACGAAGCCGAAGCCGCGCTCTCGCGCCAAGAGTCCGACGTTTGGAGCACGCTCCGCACCGTTATTAAGGTATTCAAAATGCAGAACGATTGGGATTGGACCAAGAAGTATTACTCGCGGGAGGCGCGCGAGCGACTCGAAGAGCGCCTTAAAACGGCACGCACTAGGCGGAGATTCCGGCGGAGCAAAAAGAATGGAGCCGTCGACCGGGATTGAACCGGTGCTCTCGCCCTTACCAAGGGCGTGCTTTACCACTAAGCTACGACGGCGCCTGCGGGTTTGGAGGCGTTACTCCATTGACGGACTCCGCACCTACTTGGGCGCTCGGCACGCGGCCAGGGTTCGCTTCCCGGCGAGCCGAATTATGGGGCGCGCAGGAGGACGTTTTGATCGAGTTTACTTCAGTCTTGCCTCGTTGCTTCGGCATTTTCCTAATCGCGTGGCTCGTCGTCGCGGCAACGGCGCTTCCGGGAGTCGCGCAGCAAATGCGCCAACAAATAGCCGACAAGATCGCGACGACCGCCGCCAACAAATTCGTCGCGAAAATCAACGGCGAGAGCTGCAGCGACTTTGCGAACACGATGTCGGCGATGAAGCAAAAATCCGGTTCGAGTTCGAGCGGTATCGCGGCAAAGCTGAAGGCAAACCAGCAAGCGCGGACGGATTTCGTCAACATCGTGGGCGGCCCGCTGCTTAACAAAATGATCGACTGCGATATGCTGCCGGGAGGGATGTAGCCATTAACCGCATCAGCCTGCGCTCATCGTCCCCCTGGCTGTTCACTGTCGTTCTCGCGGCGCTAATGGCCGGATGCGGCGGCGGCCAATCGGGTTCATCGATCCCCGGCTCCGGCGACCCCGGCTCTCCGCCGCCACGGACTTCGGCGATCAGTCACGTCGTGATCATCGTGCAGGAAAACCGCACGTTCGACGATCTTTTCAAGGGCTATCCGGGAGCCGACTCCGCCAAGTCCGGGATGAACTCGAAGGGTGAGAGCGTCCCGCTCATACCGGAACCGCTCACCGCGGACTATGATATCTCGCACTCACACACCTCGTTTCTCACCGAGTATGCAAACGGCAAGTTAAACGGATTCGATCTCGCGCGTTCGCACTGCCATTGGCGCAAGGGGGATCCGCCCTGTCTCAAGCGCGAGCTGCGAGCTTATGCGTACGTGCCGCGCGGCGACATAGCCGAGTATTGGGAGATGGCGAGAGCAAACGTGCTCGCCGACCGAATGTTCGAATCGAATCAAGGCCCGAGTTTTCCGGCGCATCAGTATTTGCTGAGCGGAACCTCAACGATTCAGGATGGCTCGAACCTGCGCGCATCGGAAGAGCCGCGCGCCCCGTCCGGACGATTTACCGGCGGCTGCGATTCGCCCACGGGCTCCCTCGGCACCGTCATCGACCAGTATGGAAACGAAGACAAATCGGTCTTTCCGTGCTTCGACCGCACCTCGCTGTTAGCGTTCGCGAACAGTAACTCCGTGAGCTGGCGCTACTATCAGGCCGGCGGCACCGACGGCCCTTGGCACGCGCCCGACGCTATCCTGCCCATCCGCCACAGCGCTTCATATGAGAACGTCGTCGGACGCCCGGCCGACGTGCTCACCGACATTTCAAACGGGCAGCTTGCGAGCATCGTTTGGGTGACTCCGACTGCGCGCGAATCGGATCACGCGGGCCTCACCGACGGTAGCGGGCCGTCCTGGGTCGCGTCGGTCGTCAATGCCGTGGGCGAAAGCAGCTACTGGAAGTCCACTGCAATCTTCGTGGTGTGGGACGATTGGGGCGGCTTCTACGATCACGTTGCGCCCAAGGCCTACAACTCATACGAGCTGGGTTTCCGGGTTCCGCTCATTGTCATCTCGCCGTACGCGAAGGCGCATTACGTCTCGCACGTGCACTACGAGTTCGGCAGCATTCTAAAGTTCGTCGAGCAGACGTTCGATTTACCGTCGCTCGGAACGACGGACAAACGTGCCAATCCGCTGGCCGATTGCTTCGATTTCAAGCAATCGCCGCGACCCTTCAAGCACATTGCCAGCAAGCATTCGGCCGCGTATTTCTTGCATCAACCGATCTCCGACGAAAATCCCGACGACGATTGGTAGCCAAACGGGGCGCTAGCCGTGATGCCGCCGAAGGCGCTTATTTGTCGGAGGGAGAGTATGCCGCACCGAAGAGGTCGGAGATCACCAGCACCGGTTTGGTCTGTTTCCAGTTATTGGAAGCCACCGTGCCGAGGTTGAGCCAGGCATCCTCGTCGCCAAGCACCACGTTCTTGTCGGTCGAGTTGAAGCCGATCCCTTCGGGGTAACCGAACGGAGCGTTCGGGCCGAGCTTCTTAGCCGGCGAACCGCCTGGCGAGAGCGGCAGGCTGTACTGATACGTTATACGGCTCTCCGGATCGAGGACATTGAGCGTATTGCCGCCGTTGCTCACGTAAACGCCGCCGTTTGCCTGGTACGTGCCGGGATTCTCAATCACCGTGAACGTCGGGCTGGTCGTCGCCGAGGTGATTTCGCCAAGGCCATAGCCACACGTGGAGGTCAGGCACCCGTAGAAGCCGAGCCAGAGATCGCCCGACGTATCTTCGTCCATGTAATAGACGTTTTGGACGGGTGAATTGTACGGCAGCAAAACCAACGTCGGGGTCGCCGATGGCTGGCCCGCCGGCCAGTACTCGACGCCGCTGCCCTCCGTATACGGACAGCTCGGCGTGCTGCAGTCGTAGCCGTAGAAGAAACCATCCACGAAGACGTGGCTGGAATCGGTAGCGGAATCATAGCCTGAGTAGCCGTAGAAGTAGTCTTTGCAGGTCGTGTTTGACGTGCTCTGCCAGTTCAACGGGCATGACGCGTTATACGAGCCCAGCTGCGTGCCGTTCGAGTTATACTCTTGCGCCGTTGGTGTGCTGTTCGCACCCTCATAACAGCCGACCCAAATGTTTTGCGAGTGGTCGACCTTGACGCCGTACGGCTCGGTGCAACCGGTGGTTTGGAAGGCCTTCGTGACGGCCGTGCCTTTACTGTTGATGCCGAGGATGTAATCGTAGTAGGTCAGCGAGGCCAAGATGCCCGCGGCGCTGCCTTTTTTCGAGTGAACGTGAAGCGGATGCGCTTGGACTTGCCGCAGAGCCTTTTCCACTTCAGCGCGCGGGCCAAGGTAGCCGATCTTTCCGGCTGCTTGCAGTCTCAGTACATCTTTGGGGTTAATGCCGCCCCTCGGTGTATAGGGGAGCGTTGCGCGGACCATCGGTTGCCCGACGTTAGAGGAGCCGGGCAAGCTTCCCATTCCCGCCGATGAGGCGGAGCATCCGGCGAGTAATGCGACGGAGAGGACGCATATCGCGGCCGCCAATGATAAGCGCATGTTGTCGAGTTCTCCTAGGCATAAGAGCCAGGCGGCTCTATCTCTTTAGAATAGAGCAACCTCAAGCAGAGTGCATGAATTCGGCAAGCTGCAGACCCTCCCTCTCCGTTTCCCTCGGCAAGCAAAAAAGCCGAAGCTCTTTCGCCGAAAGCGGCGATTTTTACGGAGCCAGGTTCACTCCGTCGACCGCCCCGGACGGCAACGACAGGCCGTCGCCCGGACCCAACGTCGCGACGAGCTTACCTTTGGGAATCGCAAGCACCTGGACGTCGCCGGCACCATAATCCGCGACGTAGATCTGACCGAGCACGCGACTCGCCGTCACGTGCAGCGGTTCCACCCAGCCAGATCCGAGCTGCTTGGTCACGCTCTTGTACGGATAGCTGATAAAATCGACGCTCGGCGCGAGCTGATCGCAGACATACAGATCGCCCTTTTGATCGAGCACCATACCGCCGGGGTATTTGAACGTCACGCCGAGCAGCTTGCCCTTACAACCACTTGCGCGCAAGCCGCCGAAGTACTCGACGATCCTTCCCTCGCTGCCGGTGTAGTAATCCACGAACACGTTCGCGCTGTTGTCCACGGCGACGCCTTCGACCGAACCGCCGGGGCTGCAGGTCGCAATAACGGAGTCGCTATGTTTGCCGTATTCGTTCACGAAGCCGCCCGCGAAATCGGCTTCATAGACGTTCCCAGCGAAGTCGGTCGTCACGCCCACCGGATCGTTCATCCCACTCGCGTACGTAAACGTCGGCACCTTCGCGCCCGGCACGTACTCGGTAATATTGTCGGCTTGATAGTTGGCAACGTAAAAATTGCGGCTCTTATCGACCCAGTTACCACCGGGTCCGTCGATGCCTTTGGTCACGCTGCCCTTGCGGGCCCAACTGGAATTAGCAAAAATCTTGACTGCGTTCTTGCCGAGGTCGTCGACGAAAAGTTCTTTCGGTCCCCCCTTATCAGGACGGACGCGTTGCCGCACGATCTGGCGCCCGCGCCGGATAAGGCCAACGTTCGCGATACCCGAGCGTGAGAGGTTCGGTGCGGTGCTCAGACCTCCCGACCCGCCGCTAGAACATGCCGCCATTGACGCGACCGAAGCCGCGGCAGCCAGCGTCACCAAACTGTTGCGCATGGGACAGCCTTCGCGCGTGAACCGCAACATCCCACCGCATAACGGAGTCGTAGCTGCTGGGTCCGGGGTGCACTCCATCACCCCAAACCCAGCGCTTTGCACTCTTACCCACTGTCCGCGTTAACGCTTTTTAAAGCTGGGCATAATTTTGGTAAATGCCGCTGCTGCCGGCATAAATTGAGAACGGGGCCCGCCACAGCGGACCCCGTTTTTTTACGCTGCTACCCGACGAGGGTGGGCGTGCGGTGGATTACTTGTCCGAGGGCTGATATGCGAAGCCTTCGGAACCATCCGGCATGTCGGCACTCGGATGGACCTTGCAGATGTTGGTTGCGATGGTGCAAGCATCGGCCCAGCCATACGCGTCGCCGAAACCGGCCTTGGTGTCGGTGGAGTTGAAGCCGCCGGCGATCGGGTCGCCTAGTCCTTCGATGTCCGTAGCGGTCGGGCCGATGACGGTACCGGCAACGCCGCCGGTCCACTCGGTCGTCGTACGGAGTTCCTGGTCGGTCGCCCAGACACGGCTGCTGCCGTTGCTCGTGTAGACGCCACCCGCGAAATCAAGCGTTCCCGGAGGTGCGATTGAGACAACGGTCGGACTGGTCGTTGGGTTTTGAACTTCGGCGATGCCGAAGCAGCAGGTATACGGATAGGTGCTGTCTTCACCTTCGTAGTCGAACCAAATATTGCCCGAGCTATCGATGTCGGCGTAGTAGATGCCAAAGACGTCGACGCCAGGGATGAGCCCGTTGACGTTGATGAGCGTCGGTTGAGACGACGGGCTACCATTTGGCCAGTATTCGAAGCCGTAGCCTTCGTCGCATGTCGATACGCCGCAGTTTTCGTAGTAGGTCATCGTCGCGAAGACATTGCTCGAGTTCTCAAACTGGTCGAACGTCTCGCTGAAGAATTCATAACATTGGCTCGGCGAGATGTTGCTGGGGCACCCGACGTTGTAGCTGTTCATGAGCGTGCCGGTGCTGCTGTACTCTTGAGCCGCGCCTGCATCTCCCACCGGACCTTCCTCGCAGGCCGTCCAGATGTTATGGCTGTGGTCGATTTTGACGGTGATCGGGTCGAAGCAGCCGTTGCTCTCGACGTTGATGTCGGAAACGCTCGTGAACTTCTTGCTGAGTCCGATGAGATAGCCGAAATCGGTATCGTCGGACCAGGCCTTCGCGCCGCCGCCGTCGTTACGGAAATGATACTGCGGGCGCGATTTGCCTTCGAGGCGCTGGAGCTGCCGCTTGAGGGCCCCCCGCATGCCCGGGCCCGGAACTTTGCCCGCGATTTGCAGCTTCAGCAGCTCGAGTGGGCTGATCTTACGAGTTGGAATCTGCCAGTGGGGGGGACCGCTCTTCCCCATCGGCTGGCTCACGCTGGAGGAAGGCAGGGTCGAACCCTGCTGCGATGAGCTGGAACAACCGGCAAAGAGTGTTGCCGCCAGAGCAACACTAATCGCAGTCGCCATCGATAAGCGCATGTCGAGTTCTCCTATATTGTAAAGCGCAGGCGGCACTATCCTCATAGATAGAGCCACCTGAAGCAAGGGAGGCATGCGTTCGGCAAGGAGCAGAGCCTCCCTCTCCTCGGGGGGCAATAGACCGAGGCCTTGGCAACAGAACAAACCAAACGTTTTGTCACTTTAAAAGCGATTTGAACGAATAAGTTAGCTCCGGCGGCCAAGGTCTCGCGATATTCGTTAATGCGTTAACGCGGATTAACCGCGATTTTTACGGAGCGAGATTTTCGCCGTCGACCGCGCTGGCCGGACCCGAGCTTTTTGGTGACGCTTCGAGCACCATGCCGCCGGGAAACTTGAACGTGACGCCGAGCACCGTGCCCGCACACTTGCTCGCGCTCAAGCCACCGAAGTACTCGACGATGTGTCCTTTGGTGCCGATATAGTTAATCCACGAAGAACGAGGCACATAGTTCGTTTGCTCCATGCGTGTGGGACCATTGACCCGCTTTTTGCGGTGTGATCTTCTGACATGCTGGGCGGCATGGTACGCTAGCTCAACTCGCTTTGAAGCGAACCTACTAGAATTGGGAGCCGGAAGCATGAATCGCTGCAATCTAAAGAGCCTCGCCGGATTCGCTATGGCGTTGTTCGTTGCGGGATGTGGAGGCAGTGGCACCGTTCCGCAGAGTCTCCCACAGAGCCTCGATCCGCTTGTTGCGCAGATGAAGCACGACGGCTCGTGGATGCTGCCAGAAGCGAAAAATGAAAACCTATTTTATATCTCAGATGGCGCTTCTAACGTTTATGTCTATTCGTACTCGCTAGCTCAACTAGTCGGTAAACTTACGGGATTTGACGCCGCAGAAGGGCTTTGTAGTGACCACGCTGGCAACGTGTGGATACCAGATTGGGGACAAGGCACGATTACGGAATACGCGCATGGCGGCTCGGAGCCAATTTCAACCCTATATGACCCAGGCGTAAAGCCAGTAGACTGTTCGATTGACGCGACCACCGGCAATCTTGCTGTAGTTGGCTTTCCCGATAGCCTCGCCATCTACACGGGGGCCACAGGAGCGCCGCACACATATAAAATAGGCGCTCTGAACAACTTTTTATTCTGCACCTACGACGGGAGCGGAAACCTCTTCGTCGATGGAATACGCCCCGGCGCGCGACCGGGTCCTCCATATGGTCATTTTGGGCTTAGTGAGCTCCCGAAAGGAGACACCAGAGTTCGGAGGATTTCGCTGCGAAACTACTTCGAACCATATGGTGGCCTGCAACTTCAATGGGACGGTACCTACTTAGCGATTGCGCAAGGATGGAATAATCTGATTCCACGATTCGCCATTCGCGGTAACGTCGCGCACTATGTGGACACAGTCAAGCTCGACCAAATGGGGTACGTCGGCTGGTTTTGGATTCACGGCTCAAAAATCATTGGCGTTCAAATCTGGGGTACAGAGATTCAGCTTTACCATTATCCCGCCGGTGGCGACCCTCTCAAAACTCTCGCGAACCTACCATCTTTCTCCGGGGACTGGGGTGACGGCAGCGTAACCGTCAGCATCGCCCCGCACTTAACCGGCATCACGCAAATTAAGTAGTAAAAGAGTTTCCCCTCGGATGCCGTCAGGCTTTTTAGGTTAGCGGGCGGCGGGAATCGGACACGCCCCTGCGTCGCCGCCCTTGGGCGTGAATAGTCGAAAGCCTGCGTGAAATAGCGGTTTCCGCCAGGGTGTTGGGTCGCCGATGGGCACTCGCAGTTGCCATCGACGGCAACCGTTTGGCAACCGTCTTAGCGCGAAGCTCGGCCGGCCCCACAACCTGTCCCCCTGCCGCATCGCGTGTCACTACCGCCTGCCGGAGTCGAACGCGCCACGATGGAAGATCGTACCTCGTCAGAAAGGAGCAGGCAAGTGGGGATTTGGAGCTTTCGTCACGCTGCGCTTGGCGTGTGCGCGGCAACAATGCTGTCTGGATGCGGCGGATCGCAGCCGCCGATCGGCGCGTCGGACGCGCCAGTGCAAAGCCGCGCAATCGCGGCGAGCCCCAATAACAAGAACTACAAGGTCCTGTATAGCTTTAGCAAAGTCCCCGATGGGAATAACCCCCGCGCGAGCTTGATCGACGTGAATGGCACGTTCTACGGCACGACGCAAAATGGCGGATACGGTTGGGGAACGGTCTTTAGCATCACGCCAAGCGGGACGGAGACGGTGTTGTATAGCTTCGGCGCTGCGCCCGATGGGGAGACCCCTCTCGCGAGCCTGATCGACGTGGACGGCACTCTGTACGGCACGACAAGCGAAGGTGGCTCAAATACCTGTGGCGGCAATCACTATTACCCCTCTGTCACCTGCGGAACGGTCTTTAGCGTAACCCTGGAGGGCACGGAGACAGTGCTGCACAGCTTCGGCGCAGGTGCCGACGGCGTCGAGCCGCTCGCATCCCTCATCGACGTAAACGGTACGCTATATGGCACGACGTTCATAGGCGGCGCCGGTGTGTGCGAGCCGGCCGGCCACTACCGCTGCGGCACGGTCTTCAACATCACGACGAGCGGCTCAGAGAAAGTGGTGGTGAGATTTGCCCAGCGCGCCCATCCCCATTGGCCGCACGCGGGCCTAATCAATGTGGGCGGCACATTTTACGGCGCGACTGAACGCGGCGGCCGGTACAAGAGGTACGGCACGGTTTTTAGCATCACGCGGAGCGGCAAAGTGAAAGTTTTGCACAGCTTTGACAGCAACGGAACAGATGGCTTTTATCCCTTGTCCCTGATCGAGGTGGGCGGCACCCTGTACGGCACAACCTATTATGGCGGCGTGTACGGTGGAGGAACGGTCTTTAGCATCACGGCTAGCGGCACGGAAAAAGTCCTGCACAGCTTCGGCAATGGAACCGATGGCGCTCGTCCCGTTGCGAGCCTAATCGACGCGAACGGCACGCTGTACGGCATCACAAGCAGCGGCGGCGAGTACGCGGGTGGAACGGTCTTTAGCCTCGCGCAGAGTGGCACAGAACAAGTACTCCATAGCTTCGGCCACGGAAAGGATGGTAGTGATCCTGTAGCGGCGCTAATCGACGTGAACGGCACGCTCTACGGCACGACGGAATCTGGCGGCACGCACGATGAGGGAGCCGTCTTCGCGTTGATCCCATAACACGCGGCTAACTACAGTCGGATTTTAGAAGTTTGCGGCTTCGGCGCGAGGGATCGCCGAGCCCGCGAGGGGTGGTGGATTGCGCTCTCGCGTGGCTCCGGTCGGCTGCAAGCTGGTCTGCCTTCGTATCGCGCTGACGCGGTAACTACCGGTGTGCGTACTATAATCCGGCGAGCGAAGCGTCGAGACTTCTTCCCGTCTATTGTTGGAAAGCAAGAAAAGACGACCCTGGCCGCGATCAGGCGACGGAGCGCGGGGTGCGGCCCTCGCTTTTTGTCGCCACGGCAACCGAATCGCAACCGCGGCGTTCCGTCAACGCGAAAACGCCTTTAGAAGAAGGCTTTTTCTGGAGCGGGCGGCGGGAATCGGACCCGCGACTCCTGCTTGGAAGGCAGGGGCATTACCACTATGCAACGCCCGCGAACACTGGGCAGGGCTGGATTTGAACCAGCGTAGCGCTTTCGCGCGCCAGATTTACAGTCTGGTGCCATTAACCACTCGGCCACCTACCCACGACTCCACCCCTTGGCATGGGGGGCTCACCAGGGTACGATAGTAAGGCTATGGGCTCCTCGGCGGTGACGCCGGTTATCCGGCAGAGGTCTCCTCATGAGCCTCTCATGTGCCCTCCTAAACCGGTAACTTACCATGGAGACCATAGCTAACTCGCCTACCTAATTTTGGAGTCTGCACGAGATGGCTCGTCTGGCGACCTTCGCGGTTGCCGCCCTTCTAGGGCTAGCTCTCGCCGGCTGCAGCGGCGGCACCCTCGGCCAAACCGGGGTTTCTTTGCCGTCCGCCGACGGCGTCCAGACCGTAAGCGACGCGGCCGACGCACTCGACGCCCACCGCAGCTCCGCCACCCAAAGCGCCAGGACGGCGATCGCCGTCACCGATGCCCTTGGCTCGTACGTTCGCGACGTCAGCGCCCAGCAACGCGCGCTGGCCGGAGTTCGGCACTCGACAGCCGCCCGCAACAAGCAGGTCGTCTCGCGATCGGTAACGGTGATGCGCTTAGGGGCCGGCTACGTCACTGGGTTCTGTCAGGGTTCGGCAGGCTATAGCGCGAGAGGGATTCCATCGCTTGACGAGGCCTTCGGCTGGGAGAGCGGCGCCTTCTCCGGCGGCTCCCGAACCACCGATGGCCATGGCTCCGCGACGTGGCTGGCAAACGCCAGCGGCGCCGTAGTGCAAGGCCCGATTGGCGAGCTTTCGATCGGGCGGGGCGGGTCGGGCGTCACCTGCCCGATGATGGTACCTCCGTTTGTCTTACGGGGCGGCACCTCGGCCAGCGCCTTTTCAATACCGATCGCAATATCGTTCCGTCGCGGAACGCTGGAAAGTCTGAACGTCGCCGGCGGACGCTTCTCCAGCGGCGAAAGCCTCTACGCCGCCTCCGAAACGAATCGGCGTCGCTTCGCGCTCAACGGCACAATCATCAAGGATCGCACGCAACTCGCGACCTTCCGCACCGACGCCGTCGGCGACGGCATAATGACCGTCACCAGCACCGGCGCGCAATACGTCATTCGCGACTGGATCGTCGCCGGCACGTAAGCGTCCGCAAGCGCTACTCGGGCGCGATGCACGCGGCGCGGCGCGCTGAAACAAGGGTGACGTGTTTGGCCGTTAGCGTATGTTTGGCCGCGTTCGCGGTCACCGTTGCCGCTTTGCCTTCACCCGTGAGCATAATGACTTGCGCGTTCGGATTCGCGTCATCGATGTCGGATTCGACCCCAGGCGCCGGCGCGATGCGGAGGTGACTGAGCGAAAATGACATCGAGGCCATCGTGCCCGCCGGACAGGCCGCGAACGCATCTCTGAAACTGATGTTCGATGCCTGCACCGTAACGGTCGCCGGAGTCCCGGTAGCGCCGAGCGCGACGAGCGGCAATAGCAGGGCAAAGGATCGTATATCAATCTTCATGGGGTGCGCTTCGACTCCACCGCAGGCGACGCCTCGGAGCACCGACTCAGTGACAGCGTTTGGGCTTGGGCTCGAGCTTCCCCTGATCGCCGGGCGTGGCGATCGCGTATGGCGCGCGCGCAAACGTCACTTCTCGAGGGCCATCGATGGTCGCACACGCCAGCAGCGTGCCGTTCTCCGAAAGCGGCACGCCGTTCCAAGTCATCCAATCGACGTTGGGCGTGGCGCCGAGGGGCCGCGTTAGATCATAAGTTCTTCCATCCTCGTCAGTTGCGTCCACGTGTGTCATTTGGACGGTTCCAAAATCGTCGAGCGTGTTCGGCAGCGACGACTTGTAGGAGCTGTAAAAGGTCGCTTCGACGATCCACTCGGCGGTGTTGCCGAAGAGCGTCGCGGGCCGCGCAAACGGCGTGCCGCAATCGACGCAGCCGGAGTGAAACGTGCGCGGCGGCAGGTAGAAACCGCTGGTTTCGTCGACGAGCCAGAGCGTCGCTTGTTGCCAGGCACGCGGCCCACTCGTGTCGGCCGCAATTCGCACGTAGATCTTGTCTCCCGGGCGCAGCGTGAGGTTTCGATGGTGCGGGGTCACCGGGATGTTCTTTACGCCTGCCCACTCAATCCAAAAATACGACGACGTCTTATACTTCTCGAGCGGGCCACCATGGTAACACGGAACGTCCGATTCCGAACCGGCCTGCAAGATATCGGTGGAGTCGTAGGTATGCCACTTGCCGCCGCGCTTAAAGTGTGCCTTAAAGGTGCCGCTCCAGCCGTCGAGAGCGATCCAAAGCGAAGATCCATCGGTTGGTTCGTCGCGGTTGGAGCAGTTAATCGTCGGTTTTGCGAATGGCACGATCCACTCGCCCTCGACGGCGCAGAAGCGGTGCGCCGGAATCTTCATCGAGATTTGGCCAGGCGCGAAGAGCACGGGGCCCGCCCAATCCGGCTGATAGACGCGTTTCGGCGCCGTCGCTGCCGGAACTAAGGCGGATGGTGAGGCATCACAACCCGTTGCGGCCGTTTCATGCGGCTCGACCGGGCCGACGCCGCCGGCGTTGCAGCCAACAAGGGAGACGGCGAACGCGGTGGCGAGGAAGACGGGTACAGATATGTTGCTGACGCGGGAACTCAACGAAGCCATCCGCCTTTCCGAGGTCGCCGGTATCCGCAGCGGCATCGCGACGGTGCAACGGCTCTACCCTACCGCGTCCGCCGAAAGCATCGAAATTGCCGGAGGACTCGTCGCCTTTACCGGAATCGATTCTCCTCTCACTCAAGCATACGGCATCGCCGTTTCGGCACCGTTAGTGGAAGATGAAATCGCGCGCATCACGGAGTTCTATGAGTCGCGAGGCGCAACGCCTCGCATTTTCGTAACACCGTTTAGCGATCCGGAGCTTGCCCGTGGTTTGGCCGCGGCGGGTTACGCGCCCAGCGAATACGAGAACGTTCTCGCGAGCGACGATCTCGCTTCGCACGCGCGCCGCGACGATCGAATCGGCGTTGCAACGGATCTCGCCGCGTGGTCGCGCGCATCGGCTCAGGGGTTCATGGACGGCGCCGCTGCTCCAAGCGACGAACTCATCGCCGGGATTCTGTCATCGTCGGAGGGTTGCATCGCGCTCGAAGGACGCGACGGAGCGGCAATCGTGGCAACCGCGGCAATGGATGTGCGGGGAGAGTGCGCGGCCTTCTTTGCCGGCTCGACGCTGCCGGTTCATCGCGGGCGCGGATGGCACCAAGCGATGATTGCCGATCGCATCGCGCGGGCCCATGATGCCGGCGCGCGCTTGCTGCGCGCTACCGCTCGGCCGGCGAGCAACTCCGAGCGTAACTTCCTTCGCTGCGGCTTTCGCACGCTCTACACGCGCGTGCTTTGGGAGCGCCCGCTGCCCGGGGCGGCGCGGGCATGAGCCCGCGATGGATCGTACGCTCAAAAAACGAGCAGGATCGCGTGTGGTTCGAGGCCTTTCTCCGCGACGAGTGGGGCGGGGTCCGCTGATCGTGCGCGGCGCGGAGCAACGGGTGCTCGATCTGCCGGCGCTAATCGCTGGCGAGCGCGAAGGCATTCCCGTGCCGGCATCGGCAGCGCGTTGCTCGGCGCGACCATCGCCGACCTGCGTTCGCATGGCACAAAGCAGTTGCTCGTCGGCAGGACGAACGTCAACACTGCGGCGATGCGATTTTATCAGAAGCGCGGTTTCCGGCTTCACGCGCTGCGCATTGGCGGTGTCGAGATTGCTCGACGCATAAAACCATCGGTTCCGATTTTCGGCTTTAACAATATCCGCATGCGCGACGCGATCGACTTGGTCCTGACGATATAGCCTACGAGAGAAATTTAGTACGCAGTTCGAACACTGCCATACGTGTGGCATAGAGTCGATGCATCATAGATACGTGATTATTGGCCAACTCCGCAAGTGTTCGATTGCCGGATGCGGCAACGAACTAAAGTACGGCGCGTTAAAGTATTGCTCCATCAAATGCAGCCATGTTGCTCAAAAGAGACCTATGACTGTTTTCCACAGGTCGCGACGGAACGGAGTAGAGCCTCCAAGAGGTCAGCGCTGTATGTCTGACTGCATCCGCTGGCATACGTACAGATGCCGAGCCGAATCATTCTTGGAAAGTGGGGGCGTTTTCGGATACGTCGCCCCACAGTTCCTTTCCCGCGTATTGAAGGATTACTACGGTGAGCGTTGTCTTAAGTGCGGTTGGTCTCGGCGTCACCCGAAAACCGGCAAGGTTCCAATCGAGGTAGAGCACATCGACGGCAATTGGCAGAATAGCCGCCTCACCAACCTTACTCTCCTATGCCCTAACTGCCACGCGCTTACTCCGACGTTTCGTGCGCTAAATCGAGGACACGGCCGAGCACACCGTCTTAGTGCAAGTACTAGCACGGAGATTTTCCCTGACCTGATGGGATCTGCGCCAGCATGTTTGACTCTAGAGGTATTCGAAAGGACACCGCGGCAATTGGAATTTTTGTTGCCGACGTAGCCAAGCGGTCGACGGCACTGCTTTTGTAAAGCAGCTCCGAAAGGACACGTGGGTTCGAATCCCACCGTCGGCTCCATCACTCACCGTCCACTGAAAGCTGGTTGTACGTGTCGCGCGTCGTTCATTTTGAGATTCACGCAGCCGATCCCGAATCGGCCGCCAAGTTTTACTCGGCCGTCTTCGGCTGGAAAATCTCGAAGTGGGATGGGCCGTTCGATTATTGGCTCGTCGCAACCGGCGAAGGGACCGGCATCGACGGAGGACTCATGCGCCGCCAGGGTGCGCGACCGGATTCGGGTGCTCCCGTCAACGCCTACGTCTGCACAATCACCGTAGACTCACTCGACGATACGTATGCAGCCATTACCGCAAATGGCGGAACCGTCGCGGTCGAGAAACACGAGATTCCCGCTATCGGGCTTCTCGCATACTTTAAGGATCCCGAGGGCAATATCTTCGGAGCACTCCAGCCGACCTAGTTCTGCAAAATGCAATCCGTCAAGCCAAAATGGTCGCAGCGCGGCCTCGTCCTCGTCTGCGAACGCTGCTTCAAAGAACGCATACCGGAAGAGGATCCCGAGATTGCCGCGCAAATCGGCGATTTCCATCTCCGCAACTGGTTGAAAGATCGGCTGAAGGCGGATGGACGCTGGGGCGCGATTCGCGCGATCAGCACCAGTTGCATGGACATCTGCGCGCGCGGCCGCGTGACCGTCTGCATCGAGCCGCACGAGGGTGCGCCGACAGTGATCGTCGTTGATCCGATCGCCGACCGCGAGACGCTCTATGCCAAGATCGTTAGAACGCTGCGGTAGACGCTCGCACAGGCACGTGACCCTGCGAAGCGGCGCAGAGGTCGTAGACGCCTTGAGCGTCGGCAACTCCTTCAAAGCTGGGGACCGGGGTACCCGACCAGTTCCGACGGCTCTGCCAGAGCGACGGGTTGTCGCCAAATGAGATCGTCCCCGTACCGTCCGAACCGAGGTCGAGACTGATTGTGGTGATCGCCGGCAGATATATTCGTTGAACCGAGCCACCCAGACCCTCACGTAATATAAGAGCAGAGTCGGCAGTCAGACCGTATAACGTGGTGCTCCGCCGATACGCATCCCAAAAGAACCTTCCTATCATGAAGTAGATACCGTAGAGAACGAACGGGATGCCCCAAAGCCTAAAGAAAAATGGCGCCCCGCCGCGTACGGCCATTGTTTCCCAGAATATTGCAAATCCGCCCCACATCAGGCTGAATGGGATGAGCAGCATGTCCACCCGACGCAATCGTAAGCCCGATGGCGGACGACCCGTCCACCTTAGATCACTTGATGCAACGCCGTACCTTGCAAAGGCGCGCTGCGCTTTGGTTAACAAAGCCACGGCGGCATTTATTGGATTGCGATGCTTTGGCTCCTCCGATCAACGCATCACGCTTCGTCAGTGCATTCGCTGCGAGCAGTATCGCAAGAGACGTGATCGCATCGTCCACCCTTCGACAGGCGCAGGGGTGACACAGGCAACTCCGTCCTCGACTTCGCTCCACACTTCATGCTCGCTTCGCTCAGGATAACAAGGGAGCGTGCGATGCGCGCTCTAGTGCGGCGCGATCGGTCCAGTTAGAGTGCAAAGATTAGGAGCGTGTTGCTCTGGCGGCTGCCGCCGGGAACGGGAGCGCCGCCCGGCACATATAAGCGGCCGCCAACGACCGCAGCGCCGGTACCGTGGCGACCTTCGGGCAGTGCGGCAAACTCGGCCCAGCTCTTCGACGCCGGATCGTAGGCTTCGTTCGTTTTAAACGCCGCGCTCATGCCGCTTTGCTCGCCGCCGATCGCAAAAATTCTGTCCTGGAACGCGGCCACGGCCATGCCGCTGCGGGCAGTGGGCATAGACGGGCCCGCGGTCCACGTGTTGCTGCGCGGGTCGTAGATGTCGAGGTATGCGGTGTTATGCGCGGGCGTGTCGATGCGTCCGCCGATAGCGTAGAGGCGGCCTTCATAACTGACGAGACCCATGTGGTCGCGTCCGACCGGTAACGGCGCGCGTTCCGAGTAGCGGTTCGTCGCGGGATCGTACGCGAGATGCGTTCGCACGCTGTGCATGTCGCGACCGCCGGCGAGCTGGATCGTGTTCCCGAGCACGGCGACCGAAACCGACCCGAGCGGGTGAGGGAGCGGCGCAATTGGAGTCCAGCTATTCGCGGAGGGATCGTAGACGTGTGCATCCGCAACTGCGGCATTGTTCTGCTCGGAGAATCCACCAAAGACGTAAAGCTTTTCGCGATAGCCGACGGCAGCGACGTGGTTGAGGCCCCGCGGTAGCGAGGCAAGGACGCGCCACTTGTGCGCCGCCGGTTCGAAGACTTCAACCAGCGCCTGATCGACGTTGCCATTGGCGTAGCCGCCGATGACATAGATATCATCGTCGAGCGTTGCTACCGCGACCTCGCTGCGCGCAACCGGCAGCGAGGGACCATTGCTCCAGCTTCCGGAGAGCTTCGCCGCGCCAACGAGCACCAGCGCGGCGACGAGCCTCTTACTGAAACTCGAACTCGGCGAGGTTCTTTTCGATCTTTCGCTTGACGCGCTGAAGCGCATTGTCGATGGACTTTACGTGACGGCCGAGGTCGCGCGCCATCTCTTGGTAACTCTTGCCCTCAAGGTACGACTCGAGCACCTGCGACTCGAGCTCCGAGAGATTTTGCCGGATTCGCTGGCGGATGTCGTCGGAGACTTCCTGGGTGACGACCAACTCTTCAGGATCGGAGGTCTTCTGCGATGCCATGACGTCGAGCAGCGTGCGCTCGCTATCTTCGTCGTAGATTGGCTTGTTGAGCGAAATATACTGGTTGAGCGGAATGTGCTTCTGGCGGGTCGCCGTTTTGATCGCCGTGATGATCTGCCGGGTGATGCAGAGTTCGGCAAAAGCGCGGAAGCTCGAAAGCTTATCGGCCTTGAAGTCACGCACCGCTTTATAGAGACCGATCATGCCCTCTTGAATGATGTCCTCGCGGTCCGCCCCGATAAGAAAGTAGCTCTTCGCCTTAATACGGACGAAGTTCTTATACTTGTTAAGGAGGTATTCCATCGCCAGGTTGTCGCCTGTCTTCGCGATCGCGACCAGGTCCTCGTCAACCCGCGTTTGGTACTCCACTCCATCCGAGACTGGATGGGTCACTGCCATAATGTTCTGTCTGCCTCGTGGTTAAAGACGAGCCGCATGCGCAGGCCGCAGCCCGTCGGGCGCGGCACGTCGAGGTAAAGTATATAGGAGGTTCCCCCTCCCCCGTCAAGGACGAAGCGAGCACTCTCGCTGTCTTAAGGCCTCGTAAACAAGAATGGCGGCGGCTACTGAGGCATTCAAGGAGGCCACTTTCCCTCGCATTGGCAACCGGACTAAGTAGTCGCACTCACGCTTTACCAGCTGCGACAGACCGCGATCCTCGGCTCCGATGACGAGCGCCAAGTCGCGGTTGAAGTCGGCTTGTGCCAAATCCTCGGCGTTGGCCGACAGGTCGGCGCCGGCGACCCAGACGCCGGCTTTTTTGACGGTACGAATTGCCTCGGCGATGTTTGAAACGCGCGCGATCGGAAGATGCGCGGCGGCACCCGCCGCAGCTTTACGCACCGTTGCGTTGACGCCCGCCGAGCGCCGGTCGGGCAGGACGGCGCCATCGGCTCCGGCAGCCTCGGCGGTGCGCAAGATCGCGCCGACGTTGTGCGGATCGGTAAGGTGGTCGAGCACGACGATCAGTCGTTTCGCCCCGCGCGGATGCGCGAGAATCTCGTACAGCGTCGTGTATTCAAAGGGGGGTGCGAGGGCCACGACGCCCTGGTGTGCTTTGAACGGCACGCGATCGAAGAAGGCGCGTTGCTCGAAGCGAACGGGCACGTGACGCTCCTTCGCTTGTGCGAGCAGCGAACGTAACGGACCATCTTTTTTTCGATCGGTTGCGACGTGAACCGCGCGCAACCGCTCGCCGGCGGCGAGCGCCTCGGCGACCGCATGGATCCCGTAGATGAGATCGTCGAAGTCTATTGGAGCGAAGCGCCGACGCTCCACGAAGTCCCCTCTTTGGAGTCCTTGAGTTCGACGCCACAGCGCTGCAACGCGTCGCGCAGCCGATCGGAGGCCGACCAATCCTTCGCGCTGCGCGCCTCCGAGCGAAGCGCGAGCACGCGTTCGATCGCCTCGGCCGGCGAAGCTCCCGAAACCGCCGCATCGACCTGTGCCTCGCGCAGCGCGGCTTCGAGCCGCGCGACGAAATCCGGCGCGAGTTCGACCGCAGACTCCTCCAGCCAGGCATCAGTCGGGGAGACCCCGAGCACGCCGAGCCAATAGGCCAGGCGTTCGCGACTGGGCGTCGAGCGCGCAACGACGTCGTAGAGTACCGCGAGCGCCGCGGCGGTGTTCATGTCATCGTCGAGCGCGGCTTCCATTCGGCGATCGAGCTCGGGCGATTCCACCGGCTCGCCGTCGGTGGCGGGCGCCAAATCGCGATAGGCAGCTTTCACGCGCGCCAGCCCGAGCCCGGCGGCCGCGATCGAGTCTTCGGTGAAGTTCATCACCTTGCGATAGCCCGTCTGCAGAAAGAGCCAGCGAATTGCCTGCGGGTCGTGACGCTGCACCAACTCCGAGAGCGGCTCGAAGTTGCCGAGCGACTTCGCCATCTTGCGGTTATCGAAGAGCAGCAGCCCGCCATGCGCCCAAAAGTTCGCCATCGGTGGACGCGCCATCAGCGGCTCGCTCTGCGCGATCTCGTTCTCGTGATGCGGAAAGATTAGGTCGGCACCGCCGCCGTGGATATCGAAGCCGGTTCCTTGCGGATCGAGCAGCGCGCGCGCCATCGCCGAGCACTCGATATGCCAGCCTGGCCGGCCCGCAGTGTAGGGTTCGAAAGGCCAGCGCGGCTCGCCGGGCTTCGCGAATTTCCAGAGCGCAAAATCGAGCGGATCTTCTTTGTTTTCGTCCACCTCGATGCGCGCGCCGGCCTCCAGCTCGTCGATGTGGCGGTTGGCGAGCTTTCCGTAGTTCGCGAACGTCGCAACGCGGTAGTAGATGCCGTCCTGGGTCACGTAGGCATGACCGCCGGCGATCAACTCGCGAATCATCGCCTGAATCGGCTCGATGTATTGCGTCGCATAGGGCTCGTGGTCGAACTCGA
The DNA here is from genome assembly GCA_035484815.1 of Candidatus Acidiferrales bacterium. Classification (GTDB taxonomy): domain Bacteria; phylum Vulcanimicrobiota; class Vulcanimicrobiia; order Vulcanimicrobiales; family Vulcanimicrobiaceae; genus Cybelea. The sequence goes on along the minus strand of DATHOO010000110.1, from coordinate 4,734 downwards.
GCACGCCCAGCTTCGCCATCGAAACCTTGAATTCGGCGTAATAGCGGTCGATGATGGCATGATAATCTTCGCCGGTTGCCTTTGCGGCGTTGATGCTTCGGTCGTCGATGTCGGTGACGTTCTGGACGTAGGTCACGCGATATCCGCGGTGCATCAGATAGCGCCGCAAGACGTCGAAAAATAAGAACGAGCGCGCGTGACCTAAATGCGCTTGCGCCGACGGCGTGAGCCCGCAGACGTAGATGCGGACCTCGCCGTCGCGCAGCGGTACGAACTCCTCCGCGGTGCGCGTTCGCGTATTATAAAGTTTCATAAGCGAAACGCAACGATCAGATTACCCAGCTCCAGGCTTCTTCTTCGGAGACCTCGTCGCGTTCGAGCTCGGCCAGCCGCCGTTCGAGCTGCTCGAGACGTCGCTGTACGCCTACGATCGCGTCTGAGGTTGGATCGGGCATCTCGACTTGCGGCCGATCCGGGACAACGCGAATCGGCTTGCCGTCTTTTGCAACCATGCGTGCCGGAACGCCGACGACCGTCGCGTTTGCCGGGACGTCCTTCACGACGACGGAGCCGCCACCGACCTTTGCATTGTCACCCAACGCGATCGCGCCGAGCACGCTGGAGTTGACGCCGATCGTAACGTTGCGGCCGAGCGTCGGATGCCGTTTGCCGCGTGAGAGACTCGTCCCGCCTAGCGTGACGCCCTGATAGATCGTGCACCCGTCGCCTATCTCGGCGGTCTCACCGATGACGACGCCGCTGCCGTGATCGATGAAAATGCCCTTGCCGACCTTGGCCGCCGGGTGGATTTCGATCTGGGTGAAAAAGCGCGAAACGTTGGCAAGCCAGCGCGGCAGAATCGGAATGCCGGCGCGGTACAGTGGATGGATCACCCGGTGCGCGACCAGCGCGTGGAACCCGGGGTAGGAGAGCACGACATCCAGCCAACCGCGCGCCGCCGGGTCGCGTTCGAGGGGCGCACGCAAATCGGCTAGGATATTCCCGAAGGGCTTGCCCATGACAGAAAGCTTAACCCGGCCCGTCAATGCGGGGCTGCAGCAGCGCCACCGCATAGGCGGCGAGACCGGTGCCGTCGCCGGTATAGCCCAAGCCATCGCTCGTCTTGGCGTTAATGCCGACGGCGTCGATTGAACAGCTGATACGCGACGCCACGTTGGCGCGCATGGCTTCGATGAACGGCGCGAGCTTGGGGCGTTCGACGACGATCGTTGCATCGACGTTGGCGATCGCGAAACCCGCTTCGCGCACCGCCTCCGCACAGCGTGCCAGCAGCTCCATCGAATCGGCGTCTTTCCAACGAGGATCGCTCGACGGAAAGCGCGCGCCGAGATCGGCGAGCGCGGCCGCTCCGAGCAGCGCGTCGGCGAGCGCGTGCGCGAGCACGTCGCCATCAGAGTGCCCGAGCGCGCCGCGTTCGAAGGGTACGTGCACGCCGCCAAGCACGAGCGCGCGTCCGTCGACGAGCCGGTGGGCGTCGAAACCGTGCCCGATTCGCATCAGCCTTCGACAAACTGGGGGTAACGAGTTTGTAGAATCGCTTCGGCGCGGGCGATATCGGCCGGCAACGTGACTTTGAAATTCTCGCTCGTCGAAGGAACGACGATTACCTCGACCCCGGCTCGCTCTAGCAACGCGGCATCGTCGGTTGCGTCGAATCCGTCGTGCAGCGCACGCTCGTGCGCGGCGCGCAGGTCGGCGGCAAGCGCGAACTGCGGCGTTTGTGCCGCCCACAGCGTTGCTCGATCGAGCGTCGCGCACACGTGCATCGAACCCGGATCGACTTGTTTAATCGTATCCACGACCGCCGTTGCGAGCAGCGAAGCGCGGCCCAGGCGTACCTCGCGCATGCCGGCCCGCACGTCGTCTGCGACCACGAGCGGGCGCGCGCCATCGTGGACGAAGACACCGTCGCACTGCGCCGACAGAGCGCGTAAGCCCTCGTAGACGCTCTGCTGCCGTGTCGCGCCGCCGCGAACGATCGCCGGCACGCGCTCGGGCGCAACTCGCGCGAAAAGCGCCCGCATGGGTTCGATCGATTCCGGTTCGGTCGCGACGACGAGCTCCGCGACCTCGGGCATGCGCGCAAACGTTTGTATTGACCAACCGGCCATTGGCAGGCCGGCCAACGCGAGAAACTGTTTGGGACCACCGAAGCGCGTGCCGCGACCGGCCGCCACGATGACGGCCCCCCATCTCACGAAGCGACGCCCTCGCGCTTTGGGCGCGCAAAGATCATCCGGCCGGCGACCGTCTGCAGCACGCTGGTCACGATGACGTCGGTCTCTTCGCCGATCAATCGGCGTCCATGCTCCACGACGATCATCGTTCCGTCTTCGAGGTAGCCGATGCCTTGATGAAACTCTTTACCCTCGCGAAGTACCGCGACGTGCAGCTCTTCACCCGGGAGCACGACCGGTTTGACCGCGTTCGCCAGCTCGTTGACGTTGAGAACATCCACGCCCTCGACTTGCGCCACCCGGTTCAAGTTGTAATCGTTGGTGACGAGCTTCGCTCCGAACTCTTGCGCGAGGCGCACGAGTCGCGCGTCCACGTTTCCTGGCGCCATGTCGGCAAAGTCGCGTTCGCTGATTTCGACGATCGAAAGCTCCTGCAAGCGGCTAAGCACGTCGAAACCGCGGCGACCGCGCGTGCGTTTGAGCGGATCGACCGAATCGGAGATCGCCTGAAGCTCGCGCAAGACGAAGCGAGGCACGACGAGAGTACCCTCGAGAAATCCGCTTTCGACGATCTCGACGATCCGGCCATCCACGATCGTGGACGTATCGATGAGCTTCATGCTGTTCTCCGCCGCGCTTCCCGCGGCGCCGCGTGGAACCGGAACGATTCGAATTTTCGCGCCGATACGCGCCCCTAAGTACGCCGCAAAGATGGCGACGATGAGATAGAGGACGATCGCGATATACGTCCCGGCTCGCCCAAAATCGGAGATCAGCTCGAAAACGATGCCTTTGATGAGGAAGGCAATTAATAAGCCGACGACCAGTCCGACGGCCCCGCCCGCGATCTCGGCGGGCGTCAGGCGTTCCATTGCTCCTTCCGTTTGGCGCAGCTGCACTTCGAAGAGTGCTTGTGCGAATGGTGCGAGCAGCGCACCAATGACGGCACCGATAACGGGCGAGAGGATCAAGAAGGCGAGTTGAAACGCCTCGTTCGCAAAGTGCGGCGAGAGCAGACTAAAATAGGCCTCGCGTCCCAAAAGAAAGCCCGTCACGCCGAAGACGATGATGAATGCGGCGCGTAAGACGGTCTCGGACAGGTTCGTTGGTGTTACTCGAATGTTACGAAGGCTCCGCAGACGTCGTTGGCTAGAAAGGTACCCCGCCGGGTCAGCCGCACGCGGTCGCCGACGCATTCCAGCAATCCCGTCCGTGCGAATCGAGTAACGACGGGAGCGTAATCTTCCAACACGTCGATACCGTACCGTTCTTTGAACTCGCTCACTCCAACCCCCTGCGCCGTTCGCAACGCGAGCATCACCGCCTCGCCCACGCGCCTGCGACCTTCCAGCCGCTCGGCTTCCGACGGAATCGCTTTGCGCGCCCGAGCCGCCGCCACATATGCTTCCAGCGAGCGCGTGTGGAGGCTGCGCACGCCATCGCGATAGGAAGCGGCGCCGACGCCCAGCCCGAGATACTCGCCGTTCGCCCAATAGTTGAGGTTGTGCGCGCAGCGGTGCCCGGGACGGGCGAAATTGCTGATCTCGTATTGCTCGTACCCGGCGCCCCCGAGCGTCTCGATCGCTATTTCGTAGAGTTCGGCTTCGCGCGCGTCGTCGAAAAAAGCAGCGGGCTCACGCGCGCGCCACGCCGTAAACGGCGTGCCTTCTTCGATCGTCAAACCGTACGCGGAACAGTGATCGACGCCAAGCGCGATCGCGGCTTGGAGCGTTCGGCGCCAGCTCGCCGGCGTTTGCCCTGGGACCGCGAACATCAAGTCGAGCGAAATTGACTCGATCCGCGCGGCACGCGCCTGCGTGACGACCGCGCCGATCTGCTCGACCGTGTGCTTGCGGCCGAGCACGCGAATCTCGCTCGGTTCGAACGATTGCACGCCGATCGAGAGCCGAGTGACGCCGGCCTCGCGGTAAGCGTCGAGGTCACCCTCGCGTACGAGCTCGGGATTGATCTCGATGGAAACCTCGTGCGCGCCGGGAAACCGTTGGTTCAAGCACGCGAGCAAATCGGTAAGAGCCCTGCGATCGTAGGCGTTTGGCGTTCCGCCGCCGAGGTAGATGGTCTGAGCCGGCGTGGGCGGCTCGGATTCGATCTCAGCGTAGAGCGCTTCGAGGTAGTTGCGCGCCGCACTCGCGCGCAGCGGCCACTTGGCAAAATCGCAATAGGGGCAGAGATACGGACAGAAAGGCAGATGGACGTAGACGCCGGCCATGGCGGTTTACGTCGGCGCGAGATGTGGTGCCGTTAACTCGCTGATCTTACCGACGACGTCGTGGTTGACTTCTTGCACGGCCGCTCCGATGGCATGTTTGACCGCGTTACGGCTCGCGCGACCGTGCGTGACGATGCAGTTCCCGCGCAGCCCGAGCAGCGGTGCGCCGCCGTACGTTTCATAGTCGAATCGTTTGCGCAGGCGCTTGAGCGCGGGAGCCAGCATCGCGGTTCCAATTTTGGTGAGGACGCCGCCTCCCAAGAGCGTATCGCGCATGACGCCCGCGAGATCGGCAAATAAGCCTTC
>DATHOO010000109.1:0-17393 GCA_035484815.1 Candidatus Acidiferrales bacterium | reverse complement strand
CGCACCATCTCGCAGTATCCGCTCCCGTTCGGCGCACTGAGTCGCGTGCTCGGACCGACGCTATTGAACTTCTTAGGCGAAGGTGACCCCATTTCGGGTGGCTTCAACAAGGCGGACACGGACCAAGTGACCGCCGACGGGTATGGCTGGCTCGACGTCGGTAAGGTTAACACGAATGTGTGGCGCGCCCTCACAAACTTCAACGTCACCAACACGGAGGGCGCTGCGTACTCCCCGTCCGACAAGTAACGAAAGAATGGCTCGACCGACCTTAGGCTATCGACCGGGTGAATAAACGCTCAACACCCTTAGACGTAAGCGGTCTGGCTTCTCACAATCAGTACGGCGCAGCCTTAATCGGCTGCGCCGTGGTGTCGTTCCCAGAATGAACCGTCGTATATTGTTTTCTGACGCCTCTAGAACCTTGGCTGGGACCGATCGTCGCGGCGGGTCGGGCGAATGGAGTCGGATTGATTCGTCTGCTGCGCGGGCGCGTTTTCCTCGCCTAGACAATCAAGACTTAGCATGCCACCGAAACTTTCCAGGATTGGTTGTGCCGCGTCGGCCGCGTAGTGATGTGTACAAGCGCCTGCAATGAGGATCTGCATTGGAGCAGGCAGCAATCATCGGTCATAACGGCATCCACGAGAAAGGCGTCCTTGCTGCCGTAGATCAGCGTCGAGGCATGGCCTGGAAACAGGTCGCTTGCACGTCGGGCTTGACGTCGTTCAACCGAGCTCGTCCCGCATTTCGCTTAAAGCCACTTCGCGCCGAAACTCCTCCGTCGTTGCAAGGGGAATCGCGTTGACGATACTTAGCTCGGGGCAATTCGCGCATACACGGAAAGCCTAGCGCCTTACACCTATTGACAAAACTGGCAAAAAGGCGCACTCTGCGCGGAGGAGCGCAGTATTCGCGGCTTCGGCTTATTATTTTTGCGCGTCTGACTGCGCCCCTTGGAGAGTAGGGTTCAGAACCCGTGCACATTTCAAATTCAGTTCGCTCTGCATTAGTCGTTTGCACGGCCGTTGAGCTGCTTGCCGGGTGCAACAGCTCGTCCGCGCCAAGTGGCTCCTGCCCCCGCGCCTGGCGGCAATGTGTACCTAGCCGAAGGTCAACACGGTCGCCTCTGGATTGAACGAACCGCAAGGTCTGGCGGTCGATGCGTCCGGCAACATCTATGTGGCCGCCGTCGGCAACCCTGTCACAGAGATCCTGGCTGGATCGCGATCCCCTCGGTACCCAACGTTAGGGAGCAACATCAATGAAACACCTAAGCAAGATACTCGGCGCGTGCCTTAGTGCCGCGATTTTAGTCGCGTGCGGCGGGGCGGCAACGGGGGTTTATTCGTCAACGCCTCTGTCGGTAGCGCGTTCGCAACCTGCCTCAGGTCCGTACGCTGCGCACCGGGTGACGGAGAAGGTGCTCCACAGCTTCACCGGCGGCACCGGGGACGGCGCGTATCCGGTAAATTTGATCCTGACTAACGTGAAGGGCGTGCTCTACGGCACTACCGAGCAAGGCGGCGGTACGGGGTGTCAAAGCGGGAGCAACGGTTGCGGGACCGTCTTCGAGGTAAGCACGTCAGGGGCCGAAAGCGTTCTGTACAGCTTTAAGGGGGGCAAAACGGACGGCCAGTACGCGAAAGGGGGCGTAGTCGAGAGAAACGGCGTTCTTTACGGCACAACACAGAGCGGTGGCACATACGGGGGCGGCACGTTCTTCAAGATCACCACCTCCGGCAAAGAAACAGTGCTGCATAGTTTTGGCAGCGGCTACTACGGCCCATACGCGAGAGTGATCTACGTGGCGGCAAACGATATGTTCTACGGCACCACGCTCTATGGCGGCACTGGTTCTTGTTACCTTGGATGCGGAACCGTCTTCAGCGTGACCCCAGCCGGCAAAGAAACAGTGCTTCACAGCTTCCAGGGGGGCCAGGACGGCGATTTCCCAACGGGGAGCTTGCTCTACAGCAACGGCGAGCTTTATGGCACGACGCAACTCGGTGGCGGCGGCGGTTCCTCGTTCTGCTACACTTCCAGCGGCCCCACCGGATGCGGGACGATCTTCAGCGTCGGCACGTCCGGCACGGAGAAGGTGCTATACAGCTTTACGGGCGGATCGGACGGCGCATTCCCGGACGGCGGCTTGATCGACGTGAACGGCACGATGTACGGCATGGCCGAACAGGGCGGCGCGGGATGTGGCAGCGGCGGATGTGGGACCATCTTCAGCCTAAGCAAGTCCGGCACGTTCCAAGACATATATAGCTTCCAGGGCCCCCCAAACGATGGCGCATTCCCGTGGGGGAACTTGACCAACGTAAAGGGCGTGCTTTTTGGCACAACAGACCAAGGTGGTGCGAGCACCGCATGTTCGACAGCCTCTCGTACCCCCGGTTGTGGGGTTGTCTTCCGCGTCACCACGTCTGGCAAAGAACGCATGCTCTACAGCTTCGAGGGCGGCCCGGACGGCAATTATGCTAACACGACTCTGCTATATATGAAGGGCGTGCTCTATGGCACGACGCTTCTGGGCGGTTCGGGATCCTGCACTCGCACTGCGGGCAATGGCTGTGGCACCGTCTTCTCATTGTCGGGATTTTGATCCGTCGTATATTCTTGGAGGGCTTGCAACGCCTGAGGCGATCAGGGACTGGTCGCTCACCAGGCTGCGAGAGAAATTTATCAAGATCGCGGCCGTCTGCCACTTAGTATTCGCCGGAAACAAGCGCTTGAACGTCGGCCATTCACTCCGCCTGTAGCAGAGGATCGCAGTTCTGGGACGTGCTTCGGCAGGGTGGCCGCGAATGGTCTTCCTTCGTTGGAAAGCGATCGCGATGCAGCCACTCACCTCTTTTTGCAGAGGTAAGGGAGCAACTCAAATTAGCAAGGCGTCGCCAGAGCCCTGCGCTTCAGCCTCATGTTCTCATCGCGCCCCGCTGGATTCTGACCGAGAGGCGGATACCGCTGCCAGCGCCGCTTGGCCCAAGCTCAAGCCTCCGTCGTTGGGCGGAACGCTGGTATTAAACCATAGCCTGCCACTCAATTGCTCAGCCAGAATTTCCATCAGAAGCGCGTTCTGAAAGACGCCGCCTGAGACAACGACTGTGGCCACGGCGGAACGATCTGCGATCGTTACGACAAGGTCCGCCACGGCTTTGTGGAAGGCGAGCGCGATCTCGGAAACCTCTCGGCCCGCGATACGATCCGTAACGATCGATCGCAGCATTGGGCGAAAGTCGGCTTCGTTCGCTTCGAAAGGAAAAGCATAAGGCTCGACATCGCCGGTTGAACGTGCCAAATGCTCGAGCCACATCGCCGCCTGTCCCTCAAAGGTTTGCTCTCGCGTGAAGCCGACAAGCGCGGCAACCGTATCGAAAAGCCTGCCGATCGACGTCGTCTCAAACGTGCGCACCCGATGAGTGACTAGCTCGCGAGCCTGCGCATAGCGCGCAGGAAAGAAAAACGGCGCTCGGTCAAAAGCTATGGTGTCGGCGACACCGTACAAGAAGCCCGCGGCAGCCTGTACCGGGAACCGCGCGGCCGCATCGCCGCCGGGAAGAAACGCTCGGCGCAGATGCGCAATGCGCTCCAGGCCCCCTGCAAGCGAGCCGGCGAAGACTTCGCCGCCCCAAATGGTCGCGTCGTCGCCGTATCCGGTGCCGTCGAAGGCAAAGCCGATCACGGGCGTGTCCCACGCAGCGCGCTCGGCGAGCACGCTTGCGATGTGCGCCCGATGATGCTGCACTGCGACGAGCCTCCCAGGCAGCGATCGAGCAAATTCGGTGCTTCGGTAACCCGGATGCATGTCGTGCGCGATCGTGAGCTCCTCGGGCCGCACTTCATACATCGCGCAGAGATCCGAAACGGTTGCCGTGAAGGCATCCCGAGCGGAGAGATGGTCGAGGTCGCCGATGTGCTGGCTCGCGAAGGCCTGCCCGTCGACGACCAGGGTTAGAGCATTCTTCAGATCGCCGCCAAGCGCGAGGATCGGCGCAGCTTTCGGGAAGGCGGCAACCGCGTGGGGAGCGAGGCCGCGCGCGCGCCGAAATACGATGCGAGCGTTTGGAACCGCGCGCACGACCGAGTCGTCGATGCGCCTGGCGATGGGGCGCTCGCCGATAAGAAACGCATCCGCAATGTCCGAAAGCGACGAGAGCGCCTCATTGTCGACGTAGGCTATCGGCTCGCTCGAACGATTGGCGCTCGTCATCACCAGCACACTCGGCGCACCCGCCGCGAATAAGAGATGGTGCAGCGGCGTGTACGGCAGCATGACGCCGAGCTCGCGGTTGTTGGGCGCGACGCCATCGAAATACCGCTTAGCACGCGCCAGGATGATTGGCCGCTCGATCGATGCCAGTAACCTCGCCGATTCGACATCGAGCTCTACCAGCGTCTGCGCTATCGCCAGATCCCTGGCCATGAGCGCGAAGGGCCGCTCTTTACGGTATTTTCGTTCCCGCATCGCAGCGACGGCATTCGCATTCTCAGCGTCGCAGGCCAAGTGATATCCGCCAATCCCTTTGATAGCCACGATGGCGCCACCCGCGAGCAATGCCGCAGTGCGAACGATCGCATCGGTGCCTAAAACCGTATTGCTAGCTTCCTTTAACCGAACCGTCGGTCCGCACGCGGGACAAGCCACCGGTTGTGCGTGAAACCGCCGATCGGCGGGATCCTTGTACTCGCGGTCGCACTCATCGCAAAGAGCCCAGTCGCGCATCACCGTGCGCGGACGATCGTATGGCAATCCCTCCACGATGCTGTAACGCGGACCGCAGTTCGTGCAATTGATATACGGATAGCCGAAGCGGCGATCGCCCGGATCGAAGAGCTCGCGCAGACAATCGTCGCAGACCGCGAGATCCGGCGAGATGCGCACCGTAGGCGCTTCGCCGGCGGTACTATCGCGAATCTCGAATGCATCGAAACCGGTCAGCGTGATGGGCGTTACGTCAAAAGACGCCACGTGCGCGGCCGGCGGAGGATGGTCACGCACCGTATCCACGAATCGGGCTATGGCTTCGTCGCTAGCCTCGGCGACGACGTGCACGCCGTCTTCACCGTTCAGAACCCACCCGGTGATGCCATTTTGTTGCGCGAGCCGATAGACGAACGGCCTGAACCCGACTCCTTGCACGACGCCGGTGACGCGAAGCCGAACCGCGCATAACCTGGATGTCTTATCGGCTACCGACATAGCAACCGCGCCCGGCGACACCGACTTGGACGACACGCCCATCTTCGACCAGCACCGGAACCATTGCGCTAGGGCCGACTAGTTCCAGCAAACGAACCCGCGCAGTGCTATCGGTTTCGACGTCGTATTCAATATAATCGCGTCCCGCCAATTCCAATTGTTCGCGCACCTGCGAACAGTAGGGACAGGTCTTCGCAGCGAAGAGCTCAAGCGGCATCGCGAACCCAATCGATCGCGCAGCGCATCGTGTGATAGATAGTTCCTTGCGCCTCCTGTATGCGCGGGATATAGTCGGACCGTACGACGATCGCGTGATCGGCGAGGGCACGGCGCAGGATCTCTCCGCCGTCGTAGCCGAGCAGCGCGATCGTCCTGTTTCCGCGCTTGCGCGCTTCCTCGAGCGCAGCGATAACGTTCAGCGAGCCGCCGCTGGTCGAGAGCCCGACGGCGACGTCGTGCGGCCGTATCTGCGCGATCAGTTGGCGAAGGAAGATGAACTCGCGGCCGACGTCGTTGGCAATGGCGGTAATCGTCGCAGGCTCGACGGCGAGTGAAAGCGCCCGAATCGGCGTCGATCCGGGCCCCGGCATGACGCAATCCAATGCCCAATCCGTGGCGTCGGTCGCGGAGCCGCCGTTTCCAAAGAGCAGCAGGCGTCCGCCGGCAAAGAGTTCTTCCACCATCGTCGTGACTGCGGCCGCGATTACTTCGCACTCTTCGGCAGCGACGCGTTCGCGGAGCGCTTCCGCGTCGGCGGCCTTCTGCCCGACCGAGGTGGTGACTTGCGCCAAGACGTTACCGATCGGCTGCTGTTCGCCGCCCAGAAAGGGATAGAGGAAGGCCGAGGCGCCGACGTCGTCATCGCGCTGCCGGAACTCGAGAAATACGTGCACGCTTTCGTAGAGAATATGACCGGTGATTTCGACGATCTCCTGATGCACGCGCTCGTCGTCGGTTGCGGGCTCCATCGCGAAATCGGCATCGCGTCCGGGAAGCGCAATCGTAAAGGCACCTAGGGTCCGGGCCTCGGCCAGCGCGCGCGTCACCGATGCATCGCCGTTAGGCGGTCCGAATCCAATCACGACGTCCTGCGCGGTGAGGATCGCCGGAAGCGACGCCTTGAACGAAAGACTCAGATCGGATGCGGGCAGCGCGGGCTTGCCGACGAGAACGGGGTGAACGAACTCGACGGCGACGTGCTGCGCGTCGGTCGCGTACGCTCCGCGGCCAAATGCGTAGATCCGCCCACCGGAACTCAAGCGTTCTGCGACTGCGCGTGCGGCCTGCGCAATTGCTCCAGCGCCGGCGGCGAAGAAGCGGCGTGCAATCGGGGCACGGCTGCGGATGGACGAAGCGATCCGCTCCGCCAGTTCCTGGCGGCTGCCGACAGATCTCAGCATATACGCGGCAGCGGGTCGCCGACGAGCATGTCGATTACCCGCGTTCCGCCGTAGCCATTAACGCCGATCACGCACCGTTTTGGTTCGGCTCTGGCCTCGCCGACGTAGACCGCACCTTCGCCTCCAGCGACGCCCCGCACTGCAGCGAGCGCTGCATCCGCATATTCGGGCGCGACAACGGCCAAGAACTGCCCTTCGTTGGCAATGTGCAGCGGATCGAGTCCGAGCAGCTCGCAGGCCCCGCGGACCGCATCGTGCATGGGAATGCACTCCTCGAATATCGCGATGCCGCAATCGCTTACTTCACGCACCAACTCGTTCAGCGAGGTTGCGACACCGCCGCGCGTCGGATCGCGCATCCACCGCAGCCCGGGCGCGCACTCTTCTACCAGCGCCGAGACGAGCGGCCAGACCGAACGCGTGTCCGAAACAAGATCGGCTTGCAGATCCAGCTCGCCGCGTGCCAAGAGAATGGTGATGCCGTGAGCACCGATAGCGCCCGAGAGAAGTATCTTGTCCCCAGGCCGGATCGTCGCGGGGTCGAGCGTCACGCGCTCGTCGAGTTCGCCGATGCCGAAGGTCGTCACGTACATCCCGTCGGCTTTACCGTGCTCCACGACCTTCGTGTCGCCGCCAACGATCGTGACGCCGGCCTTGCGCGCGGCGATGGCCATCGACTCGATCTCGGTTTCGAGCGTTCCCGCCGGCAAGCCGGCTTCGAGGATGAGCGTCGTCATCAAGGCGAGCGGCTTAGCCGCCGATACGGCCAGATCGTTGAGCGTCCCGTTGACTGCGAGCTCGCCGATCGAGCCGCCCGGAAAGCGCAATGGGCTAACGACAAATCCGTCGGCCGTCGTTGCAATCTTCTTGCCGCCGACCGAGAGGGTTGCGGCGTCGGTGTACGCTTGTAAGATCGGATTGGAGAAATATGGAGCGATGAGGCCTTCGACTAACCGGCGCGACGCGAGGCCGCCGGCCCCATGGGCCATCTCGATTTGAGTGTCGGCGAAGCGCGGCGTCTTGCGCGCCGAGTGCACGACCGTCACGGCTAGGTCTCGACGGCGGCGCGCATCGCGTAACGATAGTATGCGGCGCAGGCGCCTTCGCTCGATACCATGAGCGCGCCGACCGGATGCTCGGGATTACATTCCGTTGCAAAAAGCTTGCACTGCGGCGGTTTCAGCACGCCCTTGAGCACTTCGCCGCATTGCGCGCCCCGAGGATCGGTAACGCGAACTCCCGGGATGTCGAAGATTCGCTCGGCGTCGAAGGCGGAGAGTTCCGCTCGGATCGCCAGAGCAGATTGCGAGATGAAGCCCAAACCTCGCCATTCGAAATATGGTCGCAGCTCGAAGACCTGCAACATCGCCCTCAGCGCCGGTACGTTGCCCTCCCAGGGAACGATCCGCTTGTATTGGTTCTCGACCTTCGCCTCGTTCGCGTGCAGCTGATGAACGATCATAAGGATCGATTCCAAGATGTCGAGCGGCTCGAAGCCTGAGACGACGACCGGTTTGCCGTAGTCGCGCGCGATGAACTCGTACGGCCGGCAACCCGTGATCGACGAGACGTGCCCGGGCCCGACGAAACCGTCGATCCGCATATCCGGCGAATCGAGAATGGCGCGCATTGCCGGAACGATCGTGACGTGATTGCAGAAGACCGAGAAGTTCGTTACGCCGAGCGCCTGCGCTCGCAGAATCGTGAGAGCCGTTGAGGGGGCCGTCGTTTCGAAACCTATCGAAAAGAAGCAAACGTGCTTCCGCGGATTCTGCTGGGCAAGTTTGAGCGCGTCGAGCGGCGAGTAGACCATGCGAATGTCCGCCCCGCGCGCCTTGAGCTCCAGCGGGGTGCCTTTCGTCCCCGGCACGCGCATCATATCGCCAAAGCACGTCAAGATCGTGTCGTCGCGGTCGGCAATCGTAAGGCCGTCGTCCACACGTCCCGTCGGAAGCACGCAGACCGGGCAGCCCGGGCCGTGAATGAGCTCGATGTTTTCGGGCAGCACGTCGCGCAAGCCGTGACGATAGATCGAATGCGTATGGCCGCCGCAGACTTCCATCACGCGGTAACGCCGTGCTGGATCGACGGTTCGCGCTATCTCGCGTGCAACGCGAGAGATGACTCGAGGATCGCGAAACTCATCGACGTATTTCATCTTCTTCGCCTTTTGGCTCCGCGAACGAATACCCACGGACCTCTTCGATCGCGAGCTGGTCCTCCCCCATAGCGCGCAGCATGCGCAGCTGGTCCTGGGCCTGTGCCTCGTCGATCTTGCTCAACGCGAAGCCTACGTGGATCAATATCCAATCGCCCGGAGCGACTTCGCCGTTCTCGAGCAGACCAATGTTGACGTTTCGCCGCACGCTCCCCACGTTGACACGCGCGAGTAACGGCTGCTCGGTCGCGATCTCGATGATTTGACCGGGGATTGCGAGGCACACGGTCAGGCCGATCTGGCCGCGACCAGGTGCAGCCGTACCTTGACCAGCGGGGCAACGCTAAGCACCAGTAGTTTCATCGGTTTCAGGCCGAAGTCCCGAACGTCAACGTTGAGCTCGCCATCGAGCGTAGCGCGCTTGCCATCCCGATCGAGCCTAAACTCGCTTTCATAACGCCGCGACAACCCGGCGAGCGTAATCTGGCCTGCACCCGCGTAGCGTCCTCGAACCGAACCGGGGCTGAACTCGCCCAGATCCCCTACAATTTTTGGAAAGCGCTGACTGTCGATCAGCTTCCACATTTCCCGGTCCTGCAAATCGTTGCCGGTGCGTAAGCTCTCGACTTTAAATTCGACGTGCATCCGCGGCGCCGGCTCGCCGGCCAGCGTCCCATCCGGGTTCCATGCGGCGTCGATATAGCCGCCCAGCTCAGTCGTTTTCCCGTAGGCAGACCGCGTCGTGGAGGTCGCAAAAAACGTTAAGGACGAGCCGCCGCTTACAATTTCGAAACGCTCGTCGCTCGTCTTGCGTATCATGCATTTCTCTTCGGCGGCCGCGACGAGCCAACCCGCAGTGACGGTCATGCTGACCTCGTCGCCTCGAGATGCAAATTGAGTTTCACAACGGGGTCGACTTTGATGAGCAGCAGCGCGGGCGGCTTGAGGCCGAAATCGCGAATATCGAGATCCAGCTGGCCCTCGATGGTCAAGCGATCCCCGGACTTCGCAAGCGTAAGTGTACCTTCATAGCCACGCGATCGCCCGGCGAGCGTAACATCTCCGGTGGCCGCGTATCGGCCCGGAGCCGGCGTAGGCCGCAACTCACGAAGGTCGGCGGCAACGCGAGGAAACCGCTTGCTGTCGATCATCTTCCACATCTCGCGATCTTGCAGACCATTACCTGAACGCAACTGCTCGACCGGAAACTCGACGTGTATTTGTGGTGCGGGTTGCGCCGAAAGCGCGCCGTCCGCGCTGAAATTCGCCTCGACGTAGCCGCCGAGGCTTGTGGCCTTTCCGCCTACCCGATGAAGGGTCGAACGCCCCTCAAACGCGAGCCACGAGTCCGACGGCGCCACGGCGTAGCGTGTCCCGCTCTCGGCACCGATCGCCATCTTACATGCCTCGTATTCTTGCGTAGCGCACGAGATCGCTCGTCAAACCAGCCACTAGACCCTGTGTGCCGCTCTCGAGGGTTGCATCGCTGAACACACCCGCCACCTCCGAGAGGAGTTGCTTGGCGAGCGTCGGCTCGCCCGACATCGCGCGTAACTCGTCGTAGCGTGCGATATCCTTAGACAGGCCGGCGAATAGCCGTTCCGCAGCAAAACCGAACGCAAATGCGATCGCGCCGACGATCAAGCCTCGGTCCATACTTTCTTCCTTTCTTCGATTTGTGCGTTGACGGCGAAAGCATCCGCAACGAGCTTGCGCACCAGGTTAGCCGCAGGCTGTAGGGCGCGTCGCACCGGTTCCGTAAGGTCGAGCGTTTCCTGGGCGGCGGACGGCTCGCATCCAACGATCGTAATGGGTGGTGCTTCCCCGCCAATTGTCCGCACGAGTGCAAAAACGCTCTCAAGGTCCATGCGATGAGCATCGGGCGCAACTCCTACATCGCTCATCTTCGGCTCCAACACGTAGAGCGTGCCCGGTTTGCCCCCGCGTGGCACGGCATCAATGAGGAACGCACGATCGTACCCCGAGAGCAGCTCGTACGCCAAATGCAAGGTCCGAATGCCAAAGTCTTCAATTGTCGCGCCGTCGATAGGATCGGCGGCAAGAATGCGCGCGACCTCAGGACCGAAGCCGTCGTCCCCGAAAAAGATGTTGCCGATGCCGGCTACGAGCACTTGCACGGTTCAACTTCGTCCGGATAAAAGAAGAACGACCGGCCGTACCAATCATGCAGGTCGCTGGCGGGATCGTCGTCGACCGTCACGGCGACATACATTTGATTTTCGACGTCTTGATGGATCGCTCGAACGGTCGCAACTTTGCCATCGAGAAAAAAATCCCAGACGTCGGCTCGGCGCTTCGGGTGCAATCGGACGAGGGAGCCCCTGCCGACTTTCGAACCATTGACGAAAACGCAGTCCATGGCAGGAAGGTCGAGCGCGCCAAAGGGATCGGGCTGCCGGGGAGGATCGGGTTGCCGCGGAGGATCATGTTTGGCTTGAAGCAGCGTGCCGTGCAACCGCCGCAGCTCGTCGGGGCCAAATCGCTCGGCGCGTTCGATAATTGCACGAGCACGTGGATCCGTTGCGCGAGCCTCGCTACGCTCGTGATCGGATAGGCTGAGAACGCTGAGCATCATCAGTTCGTCAACCTCGGTCGCGTCGCAGGTATCGCCTCCACTCTGCGCTGCTACGGCTGGAAAGTCGTACAGAATGATTGGAGACGAGAGGACGAGCGGTGAACGCCGTGAGTCGACACGCTGGTCGCCAACCAGAACTGGCCAGGTGTGGCGATTGACGAGCGTAGCGCCGGCCTCGACGCCGTCCTCGGGCGGATCGAACGCGGAGTAAAACCAGCCGCCATGCGCGTGGAGCAGGGTGTGGCTGGAAACGAAGGCTGTGCGCAGAGCGGAACTGCGCTCGCCGGGGACGACCCCCGATTGGTTCTCGATGCGAATGCGAAGTTTGCGCAGGGCCGGCCGATCCGCCACCGGCTCACACTCTAGCGTTATCACGCCGTGCAGCGACCATCGCCGACGAACGACGCGGCCGCGCAGCACGTCACGCTCGTCGCGTATCGGCTCGACCTTCTCGTCGGCGGCAAACGCAATCGGCACAGCCGTTTTTTCAGCGGCGGAAACCGGGAAGCTCAGCGGCACCTCCCGCTCGACGCCTTCATCAAACGTGAGATACGTGCGGGAGCCGATCGCAAGCGATTCAACCGGTTCGAACGACGATCCGGAGTAGGCCTCGACCTGCCGCCGCTCAACGTGCAAAAAGCGCACCAGCGCATCTACGTGCGCGTCGTGTTCGCACTCGAGCAATACCTCCGTCTGCGCGTGCGCGGGCTCCCCCGTGCCGCTGCTCGCGTACGCCCGGGGAACGATCACACCGAACTGCCAGCGAATACGGTTCTTGCCGGCCGACGCAGTGTATGGATACAGGATGTAGCCCTCGTAGAGCACCGCGTTCGCGACGTCCAAAGCTGGCGCGAAATGATTCATCGCTGCAGCTTTGCGATCTCGCAGAGTCGCTCGAATGCGGCATCCCACGTCGGCAAGCCCGTCGCGATTTTAAAGCGACGCAACTCGTCGAACAGATCCCGGTTCACGCGAATCCAGGCGGAGTTGGGAAAGAACGCATCGACGGTTTCACGCCACACCGCAAGCGGTAGCGCGTAGCGTGCTTCGCAACTCCAGGGCACGAACTCCGGCGTCACGCGACCCGAGCTCTCGACGAACACGATGCCGCTGAAAAGGAGATTCAACGGGATGACACCGTCTCTGAGCGATGCGAGGTATTTATGCGACGCGACCTCAAAATCGTAGCTACACGGAATGGATAGTTCGAGCTCGGTGTCGTTTTCGAAGGCCGGAACGATCGCAGCAACGTGGGTCCAGAGCATCGGTTTGAGCGTCTCCCCGTAGCGCGACGGGCGGCCGAAAAGCTCCTCGAGCAACTCGCTTTCTTCAGCTACGTAACGACGCCGATGCACTTCCAGCCGAATTTGAACCCGTAGCGCAATCGCGTCGATCTTGGTGCCGCTTCTTTCGCTGACGCGCAGCGCGAGAGCGAGCATCGGTGAGGCCGCGTAACGGTCGGCACGAGCGCCGACTACCGAGAAGCCTAGGTCGATCATGAAACCCTGGCCGTCACCTTGCCGTGACTGCGCAGCCTCACTTTGTCGAAGTACTCCCCGATTTTCCGGCGGGCCTCTTGGCCGCCGTCGAACCCCTTCCACGACATACGAATCAGACCGACCAGCTCGTATGCGGAATCGATCGGAACGATGAAACAACGCGATACCTCTCGATTACGTTGCATCAGAATCGCTTCGACGTCAGGCTGGATCGAGGTCAGAACGGGATAGCGCGCGATGACCTCGCCCCAAGTGTCGAGCGGAAGGAGCGATTCGGTCGCACCGACGGGGCTAGGGTAAAAGGCTACCATCTTCTTCTCAAGCGAATTGTAGAAGAAAAAGACGAGACCGATCGGAACTTGCAGCGCGTCCCAGGCCGCGTCGTCAATCGCGAACTCCGCAACCTCACGATAGCGAGTCGGGATTGCACGATACTTCCCTTGGGCAGCACCTTCGGGCTCAAAGACGATGTAACACGGACGGCAGGCGCACAAGATCCGTCGAGCAGCAAGCTCGATTAGATGGCTATGTTCAGGCGTAAGCGGCGTCGAGCAGTAGTCGCAACGCTCGCCTGGCGGCGGACGCTTTTTCAACATCTCCTGCAGCGTGCCGACGTTGTCCGCGCCGCTTGGATTCGCCACGTTCACGCCGGACTCAGGATCCGCAACGACATCTCAACGTCTGCCGGCGGTCCTTCCGCTCGAACCTCGCGAATCTCCGGAGCGCGTTCCAGGATCGCACGTTCGACCGCAAGCTTGAGCGTCGACGCCGAAGCGGGACAGCCATCGCAACTGCCTTCGAGGGCGACGTACACTACATCGCCGTCGATCCGCGAAATCTGCATGTTGCCCTTATGCGAGTTGACGTAGGGGAGGACGGATTGCAAGGCTTGCTGGATGCGATCTTCGAGTGCGACGGGGTGAAGGCCGTGCAGGCAAAGCAGGTTCTCGACGAGCTTATCTTCGCACAGACGCTCGAAGGCGGCATCCGACCGATCGCCCAGCTCGGCATGAAAGACCGAGAGCACGCGTTCGAGACCCTCGCCGTACATCGAGGCGATGATCCGAACGAGCTCTTCGGCACGCTCGCGGGCCTGGCCCGGCGTTTGATCCGCGTCGAAGCCCGCGAGTAGTTCCGCTACCTGGTCGATCACACGATCGAGCCTATCCGAACGGCGCTATCGGAGAGTGGACCGTTTCAATACTCTTGTCGCCTCCCAGATACATGTGCACGCCGCAGGGCAAGCACGGGTCGAAGCTGCGTACCGCACGCATGATGTCGATGCCCTTAAATGCATCCGGGCCATTCTCTTCGAGAATCGGCGTGTTCTGCACGGCGTCCTCGTAGGGCCCGGGAGTACCATACACGTCGCGGGGATTGCCGTTCCACGGCGTCGGCGGCCACGGATGATAGTTCGCAATCTTTCCGTCGCGGATGACCATGTGATGGGAGAGCACGCCGCGGACGGCCTCGGTGAAGCCGCACCCGATGGCCTCGTCCGGAACGGTGAATGGCTCCCAGGAGCGCGTCCTTCCCGCGTTGAGCTCTTCGAACGCCTTATCGAGGAAATACAGCGCCGCAGCCGCCGCATAAGCCTGAAAGTAGGTCCTCGCCCGATTACGCTCGAGAGTATTGGACCACTTCGGCACCTTCCATTCGAACGAAACAGGACCGCTGAGCGCGCTCTTGGGCAGATTGATCTGAACGCTCGTCCCGGTCGCTTTGACATATCCTCCCATGTCGACTAAGCCCGACAGCGCCGTTGACCAAAGACGCGCAATGGGACCTCCGCCGGTGTCGAGTGCGAGATGATCTTTTCCGTCGAACCACCGCGGCGACATCACCCAGCTGTACTCGCCGTTGAAATTACGTTTCTTCGGCGTCGGCAGCGTGTGCATGTTCCACGGATGACGGCGATCTACCGGATTACCCAACGGATCCTCCGCAACGAAAGTCTCTTCGCTCTCCCAATCGTCGTAATACGAATGTCCGAGCAAGATCCGAATGCCGAGATTGATCGTCACCAAGTCGTTCGTGACGAGCTTGCCGTCGACGACGACGCCAGGAGTTACAAACATCTTACGACCCCAGTTGCTCATGTTCTTATACTGGAAATCGCAATGATCGGGATCCTGGAAAGCACCCCAGCATCCCAGCAGGATACGCCGCTCGCCATTATGTTCGTAGCCGGGTAACGCCTGGTACCAGAAGTTGAACAGATCGTCGTGTAGCGGCACGCACACCTTCATATACTCGATATAGCGCATGAGGCGTGAGTAGTAGTCGGTAAACAACTGCTGCGTCGCGACGGTGCCCGTTCCGCCAGCGTAGAGCGTGGACGGATGGACGTGACGCCCTTCCATCAAGCAAAACATTTCGCGCGTGTACCGGCTAATCTGAAGTGCCTGACGATAAAACTCGCCGGTAAAAGGGTTGAGCGACGTCATGATGTCGGCGATCGTCTTATAGCCGTGGATCTTGGCGTTGGGAGCTTCCGTCTTCTTTGCCTTCTCCCATACGCTCGGGTTCGTTTCGCGAACCATGTTCTCGCAATAGTCGACCCCGACGAGGTTCTCTTGGAATATGTTATGATCGAACATGTACTCGGCGGCCTCGCCGAGGTTCATGATCCACTCACCCATCGCCGGTGGCCTCACGCCAAAAGCCATGTTCTGCGCGTAGACCGAGCAAACGCAATGATTGTCGCCGCAGATGCCGCAGATGCGAGAGGTGATGAAATGTGCGTCGCGCGGATCCTTGCCTTTCATAAAGATGCTATAGCCTCGGAAGATCGACGACGTCGAATGACACTCGGCGACGACCTTCCTTTGAAAGTCGATCTTCGTGTAAATTCCGAGGCTGCCCACGATCCGCGTAATCGGATCCCACGACATTTCGACCAGTCGCGAGGGCTGCGTTCCGGTTGTCGCACCCGGAAGGTCTTTTACAGTCATCCTAATCCTCTCGTTCGGCGCGGTGGAGTCGCGGTTGGAATCAAAAGTGTTTCGTGTATCCGGTGGTAAGCGTTTTGCCCTTATGCCGCCACTTGGGCTCTTTGTCGACGGTCTCGATGGTGAAGTTGCGCATCGTCCTGATTACCGACCCGTAGGCGGTGCTAATCGCCGACGAAATCTTGCCGCCGGGCGGCTCGTCCATAAAAGGCATGAACTTATCGGGAAATCCCGGCATGGTACAGCCGATGCAGATGCCGCCGACGTTGGGACATCCGCCAACTCCGCCCATCCATCCGCGTTTAGGAACGTTGCACTTCACGACCGGCCCCCAGCAACCAAGTTTGACCAGGCAGGTCGGAGAGTCGTACTCAGTAGCAAATTGACCCTGCTCGTAGTAGCCGGCGCGGTCGCAACCCTCGTGAACGGTGTTGCCGAAGAGCCACGTCGGGCGGCCTGCTTCGTCGAGCGGAATCATCGGCGCACGTCCCGCCGCTTGCCACAATAGATAGAGAATCGTTTCCGAGAGGTTGTCCGGCTGCGTCGGACAACCAGGCACGCACACGATCGGCACGCCCGCGCTAGATTTCCAATCCCAGCCGAGATAATCGAGAATACCCATCGCGCCCGTCGGATTGCCGGCCATTGCGTGGATCCCGCCGTAGGTTGCGCACGTTCCAGCCGCGAGTATCGCCCATGCTTTGGGTGCTAGCCGATCGATCCATCCGCTGAAAGTTATCGGTTGGTCGGTACCCGGCGCGTTGCCGAAGCCCGTAAAATAGCCCTCTTTCTTGATATCTTCGTTGGCGATCGACCCCTCGATCACGAGCACGAACGGGTCGAGCTCACCTCGTTCGGCCTTGAAGAAGGCTTCGAGAAACTCCGCGCCCCCGAGACTGTAAGCGATAAGCGGCCAATGAAATTTCACTCCGGGTAAGCCGGGCAGTGCGCCGAGTGCGATCTCTTCGATGCTGGGCTGCATGGCTGCAGTCAACGCGACCGAGTCGCCGTCGCACCCAAGCCCTGCCGGAATCCACAAAACGTTTACGATCGTGTCCGCCATTGTAATGCATCCTCATATGAAGGGCGCGGTCGCGACGGTTGCGACACAACTATTTGACATCCAGGCTAGTTCAAGCAGTGACCAAATGCAAGAGCCGGAGAAAGCGTTTCCAGAAGCCGCTCAGACCCGCTGCGTTACTGCGCCGTTACCTGCCCGGCCGGCGAACTGGCTCACAAAAAATCGGGAGGCGCAGAAGTGGTTTCCCTTTGGGAATTTGCGCTCGGGCGGCCCCGGCGTGCACTCAGATCCGTTACCGGAGCGTTACATCTGCTCGTCACCTCCTAGCTGCGCATTTGTGATATGCTTTGGTAGGAAAACGTAGCAGGGAAAATTTGCATTGCACGAGATTACGGTAGCTCTCAGTCTCTTGGAGGGCGTACAGACGACCGCTGCGGAACAGGGCATCGAGCGCGTTAGCGCGGTTCACGTTCGGCTCGGAGCGCTCACCGGGGTGGTTCGCGACGCACTCCTGTTTTCGTGGGACGTCGCGACCTCGCAGACCGTCGCCGAGGGTAGC
>DATHOO010000108.1:0-15459 GCA_035484815.1 Candidatus Acidiferrales bacterium | reverse complement strand
AGCCGCACGAGCGAGCGTAACAGATACATGCCGATCATCCCGGCGTGATAGGCGGTGCCGCAACCGGTGATCGCAATCTTGCTCACTCGTTCCAGGCTTTCCGCCGTGATCGCGCCGAGCTCGGCCCCGAGATGGACGTTACCGCCGTCGTCGACGCGACCGCTCAGCGTCTCCTTGATCACGTGGGGTTGCTCGAAGATCTCCTTGAGCATGAAATGTTTGAAGCCGGTCTTCTCGGCGGAAGTCGCATCCCAGGAAATCAAAATCGGCTCGCGCTCGATGCGAGCCCCCGTGTAATCGGTGAGGCGAAAACCGTCGCGTCCGACGACGGCGATCTCACCCTCTTGCAGGATGATTTCGCGGCGCGTGTACGGCAAAATCGCCGGGGTATCGGACGCGACGTACATTTCACCGTCACCTATCCCTATGACGAGCGGGCTAGCGCCATTGCGAGCAAAGACGAGATGATCCGGATCGTCGCTCGATATGACGCCGAGGGCGTAGGCCCCACGAACTTCATGGACGGTGCGGCGCACCGCTGCTTCGAGGTCGCCGTCGTAGTGCAACTCGATCAGATGCGCGAGGACCTCGGTATCGGTTTCGCTGCTAAAAACGTGGCCGAGCTCGATCAAGCGCGCTCGCAAGGCGGCGTAGTTTTCGATGATGCCGTTGTGAACCACCGCGATCTTGCCGCGGCAATCCTCGTGCGGGTGTGCGTTGGCGTCGGTCGGCGCCCCGTGCGTTGCCCAGCGCGTATGTCCCACGCCGACGACCCCGGAAAGGTGCTCGCCGTTATTGAGCCGCTCGGCCAGCCGTGAGAGTTTTCCCTCGGCTTTCGAACCCGCCAAGGCTCCATCGGCGTCGATGACCGCGATGCCGGCGCTATCGTATCCCCGGTACTCCAAGCGCCCCAGCGCGTCCAGAATAATCGGGACGCTGTCCCGCTCTCCGATATATCCGACAATCCCGCACATGCTACCCCTCCGTGCTCTGCGCGGCGGGGACCCCGCATGTGTTTTTTAAGAGGCGTTCCGGCGCTTCGCGCCTCCACGCCCCCCAACGGCTAAGCCATTGGGGCACCCACCGCATGGTTATTTAATTCCTTCGCGCGTCCGGCGGTAGCTGATTTTGCCTTCGGCGATCTCGTCGAGAGCGATCGAGACGGGCTTATTGGGATTGATGGTTTCGCGGTCGACGAGCGGCTCGCTCGCAAAATACTCGCGGCGATCGGTTGCCGGGAGCTGCGCGACCCGAATCCAGTTGTTCAGCTGGCGCGCGCGTTTGGTAACGATGTTGACCAGGCTGAACTTGGAATCGGCATGCTCGAGGAGCGCGTCCAAATCGCCGAAGACAGACTTACTCATATATGGTTGATTCTTTCCTTAGTGTTTTGGCGTTGTCAAGACGATTCGACCCGCCGGATCGAATCGTCGGGGTACCGATGGATCCGAAAGCGCTCCGCTTGCAAGATTGCGTCTAGGTCCCGCACCGCCTCCTCGGGATGGTCTTGGGCGTTGACGACGATGTAATCGAACCTGCGAATGAACTTCATCTCCTGCTGCGCGATCTCGAGTCGCCGCGCAATCTCCTCGTTCGTCTCGGTGCGACGGGCGAGCAGTCGTTCGCGAAGATGCGAGAACCGGTCCGGGACGAGAAAGATCAGCACGGCGTCCGGATACGCCGCCTTCACCGCGAGAGCGCCGTTGACCTCAGGCTTCATGACAACGTCGTAGCCCTCGCGCAGGCTCCGCTCGACGTAATCACGCGGCGTCCCGTAAAGGTTGCCGCCGTACTCGCGCCACTCCAAAAGACCGCCCTCGTCGCGGCGCTGCTCGAACTCCCTCTTCGAAACGAAGAAATAATGTTCGGCGTCGCGTTCCTCGAGGCGGGCGGCGCGTGTGGTGGCCGAGATCGAGTACCGCACGCTGGAGCGCTGCTCTCGCAGCCCTTCAACGAGCGTGTCTTTGCCGGCCCCCGAGGGCCCGGACACGACGAACAACAGGCCCGGCCCGGTGATCAACTCTCCTCCGTTCACGCTGCGCGGGTGGTTGACCTAGCAGCGGTATGCCGAGACCTAGCGGGCGGTCGGCTGCCGTTTACAAGGCGCAGAGCGCGGTGTGCATCGCCAGCGTGACGTTTGGATCGAAGGGGGCGCCGGTTGGGCGCAGGTAGCGAACCTGGATCGCCTGACCCCTCCGGACGGCGAAGCCCTCCTCCAGCGTAGCCCCATTGGGCAGCACGAACGTCGCGATCCCGGCCGCGCCGGGACAGGGTGCGAATGGGACGCTTCCGCGAAATCGCGAGCCGCGGTAGCGTAACAGCGCCTCGACCGTCACGTGCGAGGCGAGATCCGAAAGCGTTCCGCTGAACGGCGTCGTTACGTAGTAGTACTCTTCATGCTCGGCGCCGCGCCCGGTCGACCACGCGTTGGTCGCGCCCGCTATGGGCTGCCACCCATGCGGCGCAGGCGACGACGGAGCGTTGCTGCAGGCTGCCAACAAGGCTGCGGTGGCCAAGGCGATTGCGATTCTCACGATAAGTACGTTTGATGCTGACCGACTGGGTCCTTATCCATCGGCTTGCCCGCGAAATCGAGTTGCGGCTGGGCGGGGCGCGTCTCGACGACGCCGGGCTGCTGCCCGACGGACGCATCGCGCTGCTCTTCCGTCGCCGCGGCGTGGCGGCGTTGCTGGCGATCGATCTTTTCTCCTCGCCTCCGCTCGTGACGCTCGAAGAGGGGGAGCTCGGCATCGTCGTTGAGCCGGGGTTCGTACGCATGCTGGCGCGTACGCTGCGCGGGATGATGCTGGTCGGTGCGACCTCGCGCCGCAACGACCGCCTCGTACGGTTGCGTTTTGCCGCGCGCTCGCGGTTTGGCGTCGGCGAAGAGATCGATCTTTACCTCGAGCTCGTGCCTCGCTACGGGAATCTGATACTCGTCAAGGGCGGGAACGTGATCGCCGCGCGCAAGGAGTTTCCGCTCTCGGAGAATCCCCGTCGTGCGGTCTTGATCGGGCAGCCGTACGCGTTACCGCCGTTACCCGAGCGTCCAAATGCGTTGGCGCCGCTTCCGTCGGAACGCGCCGAGGAGGGGTCGGAGCCACTCTACGTTTATCGAAACGGCGGTCGGCTGCTGCAGGCATCGGTGGCGCCGCTGCAAGGATTCGACGATGCCGTACTCTCGCGCGAGGACTCGCTGCTGGAGATCTTCGCCGAACTGCGCGACGAGCAATCGAAGCGGTTGGGCAACGACCGCACCGCCGCGCGCCGGCGCGCGCTCATCAAACGATTGGACGCGCGCGAGCGAAAGCTGCACGACGAACTCGCAAAACTCTCAGAGAAGCGGCGACGAGCCGAGAGCCGCGACGAACTGCGCGAACGAGGCGAGCAGATCTTCGCAACGCTGCATACGCTTCCGGGCGAGGAGCACGATGCGGCCAAGGAGCAAGCGGCAGCGTTTTTCGCCGAGTACAAGCGGTTTGGCAAGAGCATCCCGCACTTCGATACGCGGGAACGCACGGTCCGCGCCGGACTCGACGCCATCGAAATGCTCCGCTGGGAGGCGGAGCGCACCGCCGACGAGGATCTCTCTACCGTCGAAGCCGCTACTGCCGAGCTGGGTCCGACGCGGAGCATGCCGGCACCGGTGCACGCTCCGGCAAAGCGAAAGCGCGTACGGCTGGAGCTGCGAACCGCGCGAGGATCGCGCATCGCGGTGGGACGATCGCCAGTTGAGAACGTGGAGTTGACCTTCCGCATCGCTCGTCCCAACGACGTCTGGTTTCACGCGCAAGGAATCCCGGGGGCGCACGTGATCCTCGCGCGCGACGACCGCACGGCTGCCCCGAACGAGGATCTCGAATTGGCCGCGTCGCTAGCCGCCTATTATTCACGGGCCAGGATGGCGACGTCCGTGGCGGTCGATTACACGCTGCGCAAACACGTGCGCAAGCAACGGGCGGCACCCCCCGGACTCGTCTGGTACACTCACGCCAACACGATCGTGGCGCAACCGAAATCGCTCGAGTCGGTCGCTTGAGCCCACTCGGGGAGGACACTCTTTTGCTTTGCCGCAACCATCGGCTCATAGCAACCACGAACGCGAGGAGGTTGTACGTTGAAAAATCCCTTGGACTCACTCTTGGGTACCGTCATCAGCGGCTTCGTTTTGACCCTGATCCTCTGGTTCATCGCCCGTTTGATCGTTTCGCACGCGATGGCAGCGGGCGCATAAGATGCCGGAGTACGATTGGATCTTTCGCTGGTTTCATATCATGGCCGGCATCATGTGGATCGGCCTGCTCTGGTTCTTCAACTTCGTCAACGTCGCCGCGGTCAAAGAGGCAACCGCAGCCGGCGAAGCGGGGCCGATCTCCAAGTATGTCGTACCGCGCGCGCTCTTCTGGTTTCGCTGGGGCGCGTTGGTGACGTGGATTTTCGGCGCCGCGTTGCTCGGCAATTATAACGCCGGCGGCATGAACGGCTTTCCCGCGGCCTTCGGCCTTCAGGGTGCGATGGCGCCGATCGGCATCGGGGCTTGGCTCGGCACCATCATGCTACTCAACGTCTGGGGGATCATTTGGCCGAACCAAAAGAAGATCTTAGGCTTCGCCCCGGCTACCGATCAAGAGAAGGCAAAAGCACGCCGCATCGCGTTCCTCGCTTCACGAACGAACACGATGCTCTCGATTCCGATGCTCTTCTTCATGGCGACGGGTTTCACGTCGCCAAGTCAAGGAATCTATCACTAGGTTTTCCTAGCTAGCCCGGCGTGAGAACCAGCTTCCCGACGTGGGTGCTCGCCTCCAATCGAGCGTGAGCCTCAGCGGCACGCGCGAATGGGTAGACCGCGTCGATCACCGGCACGATCGCCTCGCGCTGGGAAAGCAGCGGCCAAATGTGTGTTTCGAGTTCGCGCGCGATCGCCGCTTTTTCTTCTGCGTTGCGCGGACGAAGGCTTGACGCGAGAATCGTTCCGCGCTTCGCGAAGAGCCGCGCGAGATCGAGCTCGACGATGCGACCGCGCCGAGTAGCCAGACAGACGATCCTGCCGTCGAGCGCCAGGGCGGCAAGATCGCGCATCACGTAATCGCCGCCGACGATGTCGAGCACGACGTCGACGCCGCGTTCCTGCGTGATGCGCTCGACCTCGGCGACAAAATCGGTCGTGCGATAGTCGATCGCATGTACCGCACCGAGCTTGACGCAGGCCGCGCACTTTTCGGGCGTCCCAGCCGTTGCGATCGCCGTGGCGCCAAGTGCGGTCGCGAACATGATGGCGATGGTGCCGATTCCGCTGGTTCCCCCATGCACGAGCAGGGTTTCTCCCGCGCGTAGCCGCGCGCGTGAAAAGAGCCCATCGTAGACGGTGAACGCATTCTCCGGAAGCGTCGCCGCCTCAATCGTGCTCCAGCCGCGCGGTACGGGGAGCACTTGCCCCTCCGGAACCGCAACGTACTCGGCGTAGCCGCCGCCATTGGTTAGGGCGCAGACACGATCGCCCTCCCTCCAACGCGTGACGCGCTCGCCACGGCCGGCGATCGTGCCGGCAACCTCGAGGCCAAGGATTGGCGAAGCGCCGGCCGGCGGCGGATAGTTCCCTTGACGCTGCATGACGTCCGCATGCGAAACGCCGGCGGCCTCGACGGCGATAACGACTTCTTGCGGCCCAGGCGCGGGCGGCTCCATTTCGGCGATTTTCAAGAGCTCGGGACCGCCGGGTGCATCAACCGCGATGTAGCGCATCGTTTCCCGTTACAAACATCGCATCGCCGAACGAGTAAAAGCGGTAGCCCTTCGTAACTGCCTCGGCATAAGCGCGCAGAACGCGTTCGCGCCCCGCAAAGGCGCTGACGAGCATCAGCAGCGTCGAACGCGGCAGGTGAAAGTTCGTGATCATCGCTCCGACGACTTGAAACGAGAAGCCTGGCGTAATAAAGAGGTTCGTCACATGCTCGCCGGCGTCGATGCGACCATACGCACTCATGCAGCCTTCAAGCGCCCGAACCACCGTGGTTCCAGCGGCGACAATTCGCCGCCGCTGGCCGCGCGCGGCCTCGATCGCCTGCGCAGCCGGGGGTTCGATCGCATAGGCTTCTTCGTGCATCACGTGATGTTCGATCGATTCGACGGTCACCGGACGAAACGTTCCCAAGCCGATCGAAAGCGAGATACGAACGATCTCAACACCTCGTCCCGCGATCTTCTCCAGCAGTTCCGGCGTAAAGTGGAGCGAAGCGGTCGGCGCCGCAACGCTGCCGGGAAGACGCGCGAATACCGTCTGATATCGCTCCTTCGCCTCAGGCGAATCGTTGTGAATGTAGGGCGGCAGCGGCGCCTGGCCGGCGCGTTCGAGGAACTCTTCGAACGACACGGCGAGATCGAAGGCGATCCGTCGCATCCCCTCCTCGAGCTCGTCACGCACCACGCCTTCGCCGAGCGTTCCGAACGTCACGCGATCGCCGCGCCGCAACCGGCGTGCGGGCTTGGCTAGCGCGATCCACTCGTGTGCTCGCGGATCGTAGCGCAGCGAGTCTGCCGGATGGAGCAAGAGCAGCTCGACGCGTCCGCCACCGCGTTCACGAACCCCCAAGAGCCGCGCGGCGATCACCCGCGTTTCGTTGAGCACGAGAAGATCGTCCGGCCGCAGAAACGCGGGCAGATCACGAAAGCGGCGATGAAGCGTCGCATCTCCGTCGAGCACCATCAAGCGGCTCTCATCCCGTTGCGGCGCGGGAGATTGCGCGATAAGCGCTTCCGGCAGCTCGTAATCGTAGTCCGAGACCAACGTTCTGTTCGATTGGCTACGACGATGTGATGGCCGTGCCGGGGAAGTAGAACGCCAGAATGTCGGGCGCCTGGCTACCCGCGAACGCCATGCCGCGCGCGCCCCACTGGCATAAGCCGACACCGTGTCCGAGTCCGCCGCCCTCGAGCTGAAGCGATGCGCCGTCGGGCGCGCGTCGCACATTGGTAAGCAATAAGCTCGGCAGGACGCGACTGCCGATTGAACGACGAAAAGCGCTTCCGGTGACGCTGGTGCTGCCGTGGTCGGCGACGAGCTCCAACGAACGAGCGCGACCGCTGCCGTCGCGGTCCTGCAACTGCACGTCGGTGAGCCGGCCGAATGGTGCCAGCGTCACCGAAAGTCGTTGCGCGACCACGTCCAGCGACAGCGTGGTCGTCCAGCGGTAGTGCGGCGATTGGGAGCACGAGGTGCAGACGACGCCTTGCAGATAGGGGATCGGGATGCTTCCCCACGCCTCCGACGATGCCTCGGTATGCCCGCCGCAGCACGACGAGTACGCGACCTGAGCGAAGTTTCCGCCGAAGGAGAGTACGCGCCCTGCGGTCGCGTCGACAGCCGCGATCGCCGCAGGTGTTTCGCTCGAGATTCCGCGATAGACCTGATTCACTTCCGATGGCACGAGGTCGTACGCGCGCCGCGGATCGCTACGTTGCAAAACGTAGGTGCGCGCGCAGATCGTCTGGGTCTGCAGCGCCGCAGGTGGCCAACTGGGCGGCATTTCAAGCGGAACGACGCTGTAGAGATACGCTTCCAGGTCGACGAAGTTGACGATTTGGCCATCGTCGAGCCGCTGAAACGTTCCACGGTACGGTGCGCCATCGAACTGGAACGTTTGCGCTGGGCCTAAGACGGCCTCACCGCGGCCAAGCAGCACGCGCAGCGCCGGACGTCGCGAGGTAATCGCCGGATCGACGTCGTCCTGCGCGCGCGCCGTGAGCGGAGCGGCGACCATCGCGGCGCTGAGAAGCATAAAATCTGCGCGCTGCATCGCGAATTTGGCTAGAGCAGCCGCTCTTGCGCCGGCGCGCCGCCGGCAACGCCGAGATGGCTGTAGGCGAGCGCGGTCGCGCGACGGCCGCTCGCGGTTCGCGTAACGAAGCCCTCTTTGAGCAGAAAGGGTTCGACGACGTCTTCGAGCGTCTCCGCATCCTCGGTGAGCGTTGCGGCGATGGCGGCGATTCCGGCCGGCCCCCCGCGGTACTGCTCGACGATCGTGCGCAAGAAGGCGCGGTCGAGACGATCGAGCCCGAGTTCGTCGACGCCCTCGCGTCGCAGTGCTTCGTCGGCAATCGCGGGCGTAATGCGGCCGTCGCCACGTACCTGCGCGAAATCGCGAACGCGACGCAGCAACCGGTTCGCAACGCGCGGGGTGCCGCGACTACGCGAGGCGATCGTCGCGGCCGCGACACCGTCGATCGGAACTTCCAGGACGCTCGCCGAGTGGCGCACGATCCGCTCGAGTTCGGCAGGCGCGTAGTAGTCGAGGTGGTGGACGATGCCGAAACGCTCGCGCAGCGGCGCTGTGATCATTCCGGCGCGCGTCGTCGCGCCCACGAGCGTGAAGCGGCGCAACGGCAGCTTCAGCGTCTTGGCGTAGGCGCCGTGGTCGACGACAAAGTCAATTTGAAAGTCCTCCATCGCAGGGTAGAGGAACTCTTCCACAACGTGGCTGAGCCGGTGAATCTCGTCGACAAAGAAGACGTCGCCAACGTCGAGCGAGGTGAGAATGCCGACGAGATCCTTCGGTTTTTCAAGCGTGGGGCCGCTGGTCGGCCGAAAGTTTGCGCCGAGCTCGCGCGCGATCAGCCCGGCCAGGGTCGTCTTGCCGAGGCCCGGCGGGCCGTAAAAAAGCACGTGCTCGAGCGGCTCGCCGCGTCGCTTCGCCGCGTCGATTGCAATACGAAGGTTTTCGACGAGGCGCTCTTGGCCGACGTATTCGTCAAAAGATCGCGGACGAAGACTGGCGCCGTAGACTTCGTCCTCGAGCGTATCCTGCGGATCGACGACGCGGTCGTGCTCTTGCGCCCCAACCGGCTCCAGCGAAACGTCGGCGGGGCCAAGCAGACGTCTGCGAGCGTCTGGCTGGTTCATGACGATTCCTTCGGCGCCTTGTGCCGGTATATCTCCGCGAGAAGTTGCTCGGCGTGATCGATCGCCGGCTCTGCATCAAGCGTCTGGCGGATCATCGCCTCGGCTTCAGCGCGGCGATAGCCGAGTTGGAGCAGCACCGCGAGTGCCTCGTCGGCGAAATCGGGAATCGCAGCCGCCGGCGCCGGTGGCGCATCGCGGATGAGTAAGAACTTCGTAACCTTTCCCTGCAGTTTCGCGACGATATCGCGGGCCTTTTGCTGACCGATTCCGGGCAGGCTCTTCAGGAAGACGTAATCTCCGCGGTCGATTGCGCCGGCGATCACCGACATCGGCGCGGAAAAAGCGCGCGCCGCCGAGCGCGGGCCGATTGACGCCACGGTGATCAGGGCTTCGAAGAACTCGCGCTCGATTCCATTGGTGAATCCGTAATACGTAAATCTGCCGCTGTTGCCGTCGAGGTTGACGACCGAGTAAACCTCGAGCGTCACGCGCTCCCCCGGCGTCGTCGGAATCTTCTCGGCAATGCATGGCGGCAGAACGATCTCGTA
Organism: Candidatus Acidiferrales bacterium; assembly: GCA_035484815.1. GTDB lineage: Bacteria > Vulcanimicrobiota > Vulcanimicrobiia > Vulcanimicrobiales > Vulcanimicrobiaceae > Cybelea. The sequence continues at coordinate 6,012 of DATHOO010000108.1, read as the reverse complement.
ACCAAGGCCGCCCGCTTCGACGACGGCGGCCTCACCGTTACGTTCGACCAGCGCGCCGGAAATTCTATTGAACACGCAGCGAGCCGAAGCGATCGACGGTGTTTAAGAACGCCAGCGCCAGCGCGAGCGCGTCGGAGACATCGTATGGCTTGGGCGGCCGGCGTAGGTTCAGCAAACGCGTCACCATCGCGTTAACTTGCTCCTTTCGACCACTGCCCGACCCCAGGAGCGCGCGTTTCACGCGCGCGTGACCGAGCGTATGCACGGCGACGCCGGCTTGGGCGCTTGCTAGACAGAGCACCCCTCGAGCGTGTCCCATCAGCAGCGCGGCCCGCGGGTTCTTATACGTCGTGTAGAGTTCCTCGATGACGACGAAGCTCGGATTGGTCTGCGCGATCACCTCGCAGATACCGGCATGGAGCTCATGAAGACGTTCTTCGAGCGTGCCGGAGGAGCGCGGCGCGACAACCCCGGCTTCAACCAATCGCACGCGTCCGTTACACTGTTCGATCGCGCCATATCCCGTCGTTCGCAACGCAGGATCGATGCCAAGGATGCGCAGCACGGGCCGCGCGCCGAGTGCGAGCGCTATGGCGGCGGCGTTCCGTTGACGGTCACGGTGACGCGCGATCCGGGGGTGAGCGGCTCGCCGGCGCTGGGTTTGGTCCCGATGACTTTACCGTCGGCGCCGACGGTCGTCGTCCATTCCCATTTTCCGGGAGCATAACCGTAGGCGTGCAGCGTCTGAATAGCGGCAACCGGCGTCATGCCGACCGTATCGGGCACCTCGCCTGAAACCGAAAGCATGAGCGTAACGGATGACCCCTGCGAAACGTCGCCCGCGGGCGGCGATTGCTCGACGATTTTTCCGTTGTTCGTGCTCTGTTGGACGTAGCGCACCGCAAATTGAAAGCCCGCTTGCGTCAACGTCTGAACTGCCGAGTCGTAATCCTGACCGACGACGTTTGGAAGCGTGCCGATCGGTCCGTTCCCGACGAGCGGTGGCGGCGAGGTGGCTTGGCCGTTGTTGACGACCACGCGCACGATCGCGTTGCGGTCGACCTGCGTGCCTTGCGCGGTGTTCTGCGATGCGATCGTATCGGGCGGCGATCCGGGGACGGTCTGCGTCGTGTCGAGCGTAATACCGAGCCGGCTTGCAAGCGCACGTGCGCCTTCCACCGACATGCTCACGAAGTTCGGGATCGTGACCGGAAGCGGCCCGTTCGAAACGATCAATGTCACGCGGCTGCCATCCGCCACTTTGGCGCCGGGTCGCGGCCGCTGGTCGATGACGTTGTCTTTGATCGTGTTGTCGTTTCGACGCAGCAGCGTGACGGCGAAGCCCTCCTGCTGCAGCGTGCGCTGCGCGTCGTTCGCGTTGTACCCCCGGACGTCCTCAAGACCGCGCAGCGGCTTTCCGTTGCTGATGACCAGCTCGACGACCTGATTCTTCTCGACTTTGGTTCCGGCCGGCGGAGATTGGCGGATGACGTGATCGGGCAGTACCGTCTCGCTTGCGCTCGCCTGAAAGCGCGTGCGCAAGCCCGCGTTAACCACGGCTTGTTGCGCATCAGCCTGCGTCATGCCGGTGTAGTCGGCGACCATGACGCCGGGAGCGAGGCCCGGCAGTGGCCGCGCAAAGAGCAAGTATCCCAGGCCAGTTGCCGCGAGCATCGCAATGATGAGCGCCGCGGCAATCCAGCGCGAGCGTGGAGTGCGCTCGGGTGCTTCCTCCTCGTCGAGCGAAGATCGATCGGGCAGCGGCGAGCGGCGCGGCGGAAGACGTTGGCCGGCTCGTGACGAGGGCGACGAAGGTGCGTCGTCGGAAATTCGAAAGCTGGCGATGCTGGGGCGTTCGCGGGCCTCGCGCAACGCGGTCGCAAGCTCGCTGGCCGATTGAAAGCGGTGCTCCGGTCGTTTCTGCAGCAATCGGTTGACGATTGCGGCCAATGCCGGGCTTACACCGGTCTCGCGGATGCCGATCGTGGGTACCGGATCGCCAATGTGTTTGAGCGCGACGGTCACCGGCGACTCGCCGGTGTACGGCAGCTTCCCGGTCAACATCTGGTAGAGGACGACCCCTAAACTGTAGAGATCCGCGGTTTCGTGGATTTCGTGCTCCTGCGCCTGTTCCGGAGAGATATAGTAGACGCTCCCCATCACGAGCCCGGGCTTGGTGAGCGCCATCGTCTGTTGCGAAACCGCGCGCGCGATGCCGAAATCGGAGAGCTTCACGACGTCATCTTTGGTGACGAGCACGTTTGCCGGCTTGATGTCGCGGTGGAGGAGGCCTTGGCGATGTGCGTACGCGAGACCGCTGGCGATTTGCGCCGCATAGTCGATCGCGACCGGCTCGGGAAGGCGTCCATCGGCGGCGATGATCTCCGCTAGCGATGGACCGTCCACGAGCTCCATCACGATGAAATAGGTATCGTCCTGATGGCCGACGTCGAACGTATTGACGATGTTGGGATGCGAGAGTTTCGCCGCCGACTCCGCCTCTTGGTAGAAACGACGCACGAACTCGGCATCGGCCGCGTATTGTTCGCGCAACACCTTAATTGCGACGCGCCGGCGCAGCAGAATATCCGTGCCGCAGTAGACCGTCGCCATGCCGCCTTCGCCGAGCTTGCGATCGAGCCGGTACCGGTTATTGAAAATCCGTTCCTCGATCAATTTCCGAGGCTCTCCAGCGCCGTCTCGAGCACTTCGCGCGCGATAGGCGCCGCGTAGGTTGCGCCGTAGCCGACATTCTCCACGACGATTGCAACGGCTACCCGGGGATGGTCGGCCGGCGCGAAAGCGACAAACCATGCGTGGGAACGTCCCTGCGGATTCGTTGCGGTACCGGTCTTTCCGGCAACCGTCACGTGTGGCAGCTGCGCCGGAGTGCCCGTTCCCCGTTGCACGACGGCGACCATCATTTTGGTAACGTTCGCGGCAGTGTCGGCCGATACCGGGTTTGCCAGCACGGCGCTTGGAGAGGTGCTGGCGGCGATCCCGCCGCTGCGGACCTCTCGGACGATGAATGGCCGCGGCTCGTTACCGGCGTTGGCAATCGTCGCTCCGAGGAGCACCATCTGCAGCGGCGTCATAAGCAGCGCTCCCTGTCCGAAGGCCATCTGCGCGAGCTCGCCGGGCACGATGCTCGATTTCGGAGGCACGCGGCTGCGCTGCGCGGGTAGCTGAAAATCGAGCGGCGCCCCGATGCCCCAGCGCTGCAGGTAGTCGTAAAAGGTGTCGACACCCATCTTGAGCGCGATCTGACCAAAGTCGACGTTACTCGAAAGTGCGAAGGCGGTCGTCAGGTCGGCGTACCCGGTGGCTTCACTCTCGTTGTCGTGCAACGTAAAATCGCCGATGACGAGGTAACCCGGATCCTCAAAGTGCGAATCCATCGTCACGGTATTGCTGTCGAGCGCCGCCGCTGCGGTGAAGATCTTGAACGTAGAGCCGGGCGGGTAGAGCCCGTCGAGCGCGCGATCCACCAGCGGCGCCGACGGGTCGCCGCTTAGCTCGGCGAACTCAGCGTCAAAATTGTTGGGGTCGTAGCTCGGCACGCTCGCCAGCGCGAGGATGGCACCGCTGCGAGGATCGAGTACCACGCCGGCCGCTCGTGAATACTGTTCGAGGAGCCCGAACAACTTCGTCTGAATTGCGGGAACGATCGTCGTGATGACGTCGGCTCCTTTCGCGGGGGCCGTTGTACCGCGCAGCGTCGCCGCGAGCTCACCAAGCTGTGCCAGCGGGTCGCCGTTGAGATCCGGTGACGTCAGCGCGCGGTCGAAGCTTCCTTCGAGCCCGCTGGTGCCGTAGCGCGGCGATACGTAACCGACCTGCTGGGCGAGCTGCGCGCCGAACGGATAGACGCGTCGTCCACCTATGGTCTGCGCGAGCACCGTGCCGTCGCTCGCAAGAATTGCGCCCCGCCCGGCGTCGAGCATGACGTGGCGCGGGTTCGTGGGACGCGCGGCGATTGCCGAGGCGTTGACGATCTGCACGTAGATTTGGCGGATTGCCAGCACGGCGAAGAGGAGCACGAAAAAGAGTGAGAGGTCACGGATTGCGCGGTTGGTCACTCTTGCGCGTGGCTCGGGGCGGCCTTTTCCCGCAAAACCCATAGACCTAGCGCAGTGCGGACCGCAAGGTGCGGCCGCTTCGCGTCGGCCTCGAGAATCAGATTCACGATTGCGCGAGCGGTCGCTTCGGGAAGTTCTCCGCCGGCCATCACCGGTTCGACGGCCAATTCGACGAGGAGCGGATCGGCGATATACGAGCAAACCGGAAGCGTTTCGAAGTGACGTTCCTCGTAGGGGCCCTCGTGCCAGGGGCCGCGGCGACCGAAGACCTGCGCGTGATAGTCCCAGGCGCAGAGCTGCTTTTCTTTCCAAATAAAGTCGTCGCGAACGCAGAGTCGCCGGCACGTCGCGCACGCAACCAGCGCGACTGGCGCCCCTGCCAGTCCGTCGGCTACTTCGTCGGGAAGATCTTCGAGATTAACGATGCTGCGCTCGTCCACGGTATCGGGAAAGCGCGAATCCCAGCCGACTCGCGCGAGCAGTTCGAGATCGCGCATTGATGTGATGAATGCCCGCTCGTCCTCGGCCGAAAACGTGCGATCCGCCCATTCGAAGAGACCGGCGAGCGGAATCGCGACCTCCTGACGCCCATCGCCGACGGCGATGCCGAGTGGCGTCCTTGCGATTGGGATGAGCGTCGCAGTGACGGCACCGGCACCATCGGGGCGTAGCGAGTTGACGAAGGCGAGGGTCGTCTCGTTTCCGCCGATGGCGAATACCTGCGTCTCGCTCGCAGGCTGCGTGGCGGTCCAGCCTTGCTTGCGAGCGCCTCCGCCGGCCGCCGCGCCGTATCTAGACTCGTTAAACACGCAAGCTTCGCTTCGACCGCCGCGCGGCGAATCTTGTAGTTGGGTGGTGTGGCCATGCTGGCAGGGGGATGACCTCCCTCTAGGCAAGCCTGCCTTACAGTCGCCCGTGGGAGGACGGATCATGCCGCTGACGATCCGCGGATTCGCCGGCAGCATGGCTGCCGTGATTGTTTGTTCTGCACTCGCGCTCGAAGGTTGCGGTTCGGCATTTCCACCCGCGCCGCCACGGGCCACATCGTTCCCGCCAGGGACGAATGCGCAGACGTCGGTCATCGTGATCCCGATTGACGTGCGAGTCCGAAACTTCCGACAGGCACTCAGCCGCGCAGGATCCTCGCGAATTTTAGACTCCGGCTGGCGCGCGGTTCAAACGGCTTCCAACGACGGCTACGCCGACGTTCGTACGATCATCGCGACCTACCTCAATAGCAAAGTCGTCGGGTCGCGGTTCGTGCCGACGGAGTTTCGGATTACGGCGCGCCGCGGCGAGGTCGGGGAGAGCGGTCAAGGCGACGTCATTCGGATCGGGTTCAACGAACGCTTCGAGCTCCAGCTGCGATCGCGAGCCGGGGAGTACGTCTGCGGCCCTCAAGGGAACGCGGCGCTGCGCGCATCGGCGGCAATCGCCGCCAGAGTCCGCCCCGACGGAACTCTTCAAACGAGCATCTCAGACTTCGCCGGGCGCCTTCCCGCGTATTGCGATACCGCCCGCTCCTTCATCAACAATGGCGGAATCGACTTGACTCCGGCACTCCGCGAGCCGTATCTGCGGGCCCTCAACAAAGTAGCGCAGACCGTCGCGATGGTGATACAACGTACCTTCGACCTCGTCGTTCGCGCAAAGTTCGCAACCGTGGCGCAGCAGCTCGCGCAGCCGATCCAGATCTCGGAAAACGCGTGGCTCACCCCGAACTTGCAGAACGCTACCATACGGAATTTATCGCTTGCGACCAGCGGCAGCGATCTGCTCGCGAACTTCAACCTGGCGTTAGCTGCGCGTCCCCAGGTTTCGTTAGGGAGCGCGGCGCCGCCGCCTTCGCAAGTTTCGGTTCCGAGTTTTTCAGCTCTCGACATTCCCGACGAGTTCCGCCTGCCCATCGACGTCCGCGTACCATTCACCCTCA
>DATHOO010000107.1:0-31947 GCA_035484815.1 Candidatus Acidiferrales bacterium | reverse complement strand
GAAGTCGAGATCGCTCCATAGCACCTGTTCGTAGAACTGCCGGATCACGCCGGCGACGATCGGACCGCGCCAAATCATCGCGGTGTCTTCGCGATCCGTCAAGAGATTGGTGCTCACGACCTCGATTGCGCTGCGCGTGATGGCGGGCGTGATGAGCGGCTGCGGCTGACCTTGAGGCGTCGTCTTGACGGGGTCGGGCGCGATCACAAGCGGTTCGTGTAATCCAAAGATCTTGGGGATCGACGGTCCGGTAATGTCGGCATCGAGAATTCCCACGCGATAGTGTGCGCGACGCAGGCCGATCGCAAGCATCGCCGTAACCAGCGATTTTCCGACACCGCCTTTGCCGGACATGACCGGAATCGTGTGCGCGCTTTTGGCGTAACCCGCGAAGGCCCCGGGCGCACGGCGGGCCGGGCGCCGGTCGTCCTCGGCAATCGAGGGAACCGAGCCGGAGCGGTCTGCTGCTTGGAGGGCCGCGACGATCGGCTCGACGCGCAAACCATGCGCTCGAGCGCCTTGCTCGATCGTCTCGTACTTGCTGACGCTGCACCCGCTGCATCCCAGGCCGAACGCGTTCATTACCTGGGCCGCCACCGGAAGGCGGGCGACCAACTCCTTGATGTTCGTTTCCGGCGTTATCTCGAGCTCGATTGGAGGCATGGGCCCTTTCGTTGACCCGCGAACCGCGCGGGGGTATGCAGATCGATCGCGCAGCTAGCGTTTTGGCAGGTGGTTGCGATTCTCCGGTTCGCTCGGGATGGGGCGTGGGCGGCCCAATGTTCGTCCAGGCCTCGGCGCGCGGTGCGTACGCCTTCGACGAAGAGGGCCGTCGCTACGTCGACTACATTATGGCGTACGGCCCGCTGCTCTTCGGGCACACGCACCCGGCGCTGGTTACCGGATTGGACGAGCTCGCTCGCGGCGGCTTCGTCTGGGGCTCGACGCACGCGCAAGAGGTTCGTCTCGCCGAGCGTATCCGCGCGTATCTTCCCTCGATGGAGCGCATGCGTTTTGTGACCACCGGGACCGAAGCAGTGATGAGCGCGGTGAGGGTGGCGCGCGCATTCACCGGCCGTCCGCGAATTCTCAAGTTTGCCGGCTGCTACCACGGGCACTTCGATCTCGCCTTACTCGAGGCGGGCGCTTCGGCGGGAGACGCGCGCAGCGGGATCCCGGAAGGTGTAGCGCGCGACGCGATCGCCGCGCGCTACAACGATCTTGCCGCGGTCGACGAAGCGGCCCACGGAGTCGAGCATGAACTTGCGGCGATCATCGTCGAGCCGATTGCGGGTAACATGGGATTCGTCGCGCCCGCCGCCGGCTTTCTCGAAGGCTTGCGCGCGCGGGCGCAGCGCTGGGGCGCGTTGCTGATTTTCGACGAAGTCATCACCTGGCTTCGTTTCGGCTTAAAAGGCGCGCAGGGACGAACCGGCATCGCACCCGATCTGACCGCGCTTGGGAAGATTATGGGCGGCGGCCTGCCGATCGCGGCCTTCGGCGGGCGCGCCGACGTCATGGCGACGCTCGCGCCAACGGGGAAAACCTTTACGGGCGGAACGCACGGCGGTAATCCCTTTTGCGTCGCGATGGCGCATCGCGTGCTCGACCTGCTCGAAGCCCACCCGGAGTACTACGCGCAGATGGACGCAATCGCCGCACGTCTTGCAGCGGGTCTGCGTGCGATTTTATGGCGGCGCGGTCTGCCCTTCGCGGTTACGCAGCAGGCGTCAGTCGTGGACTTCAAGTTTCGACCGGGCGGACCGAACCGGAACTACGACGATGCCCGCAGCGCCGACAAACGCGCCTACGCGTCCTACTACCGCGCCATGCTGGCGCGCGGCGTCCTGCTACCGCCGTCGCAGAATGAAGTGATGTTCGTATCGGTCGCGCACGGCGAAAACGACGTTGACGCGACGCTCGCAGCGGCTGATGAGTCGCTGGGCTGTTTAGACGGCGCGCAGCGCCCGGTTGCGCAACAGGCGTGAAGCGACGAGCGCAACCGGAATGCCGAAAAAGACAATGTGCGCGATCAGGATGTTCGAAAAGGAGAGAGCGTTGGGGAAGGGCCGGACAATCGCGTGGCCGAGGTGGATCACCACGCGCATCACGCTCATCGCGACGACGCCGAGCAGCACGCCGCCGGCAATCGGATGCGACACGAACCACTGAACGCGCACGGCCGCCGCGACGTAGAGCGCTCCCCAAATGATGCTCACGGCAAAATGCATCAGCGTCCCGAGGGCTGCCGTCTCCCACCCGCCGCGGTAAGCCGCCATCCCAAGTGCATTCGAGGCATCCCACTGCATCACGAGCAGCGGTGTGGCGTTCCGAATGACGAAGGTTTCGGTCACGATCAAGTAGAGGTCGATCAGGACCGCCCCACAAAGTCCGGCGACGACGGCGACGAGCGCTAACCGGCGGTCGAACATTTACTTTGCGGTCCCCGGAACTTCGCAAGACTCGAATGCAATGTCGTAGACGCCCAAGCCGTCGCTTTTCGGCATGAGTCGGATCTCGTGCTGACCGTATCGAGCGTTCATAACGAGATCGTAGGCGCGCGGAGCATCCACGACCACGTACGAATCGCCGCGCGCATCGTAGCGAAGGTCTTTGCCGGCATCGCTCCGCGCGACGGGGTGCCCGTCCTGCAGCACATCGACGTGAATCGTGCCGCCGTTCTCGGGCTTGAGCACCGCAGCGAGCTGGATAGCGTGATAGCGAAGCCGGAAATAGCCACCGCTCTCACCCGAGATCGCCGCTTCCGGCGAGAGACGCCAGTAGCCTTGAAGGTAAACGGCGCCATCTTGCGCCTTCGACGTGTTGTCTGCGTAGTCGTTATCTTGCGCGGGGCTGCCGTCTGCTGCATCCGCGATCGGCTGACGTCCGACCAGCAGCTCGTCGGTATGCGGGTAACAGACGGCGCCGGGCTTATCGTAGCTGTCTTGCGGCAGCAGGGCCATGACCGGCGGAAAGCTTGCGTGGGGGTTGGCAGACTTGAGCAGCGCTTGGATCTTTGCCTCGGTCTGCGGGTAACCGCCTTCGCCGATGACGCTTTCGATCAGACGTCCCGTTTGATCGAAGAGATACTCGTGGGGCCACACGCTGTTGCCGTACCGTTTCCAGATAGCGAAGTGGTCGTCGAGAACGATCGGCCAGGTTACGTCGAGGCGTTTCGCCGCTGCCGCGACGTTCGCGCGCTGCCCGGAGAATTCGAACTCCGGCGTGTGCACGCCGACGATCACCAAGCCGTGGTCGGCGTAGCGACGATACCACTCGCGCAGATATGGCAGCGTCCGTAAGCAGTTGATACAGGTGTATTCCCAAAAATCGACGAGCACGACCTTTCCGCGCAGCGCCGAAGGATCGAGCGGAGCGCTGTTGAGCCAGCCCGTGCCGCCATCGAAACTACGGATCTGCGCAACGGCTTGGGCCTGCGCGCGTCCCGCGAAAAGCCACACACCGCTCCAAATCACCAAGAGCGCCAAACCGGTAACGTAGAGCGAGCGAGTCATCCTGTTCGTCATAACGCCTGCTGAGAAGGTACGGTGACGCGGAGGCGGCCCCCGCTTTCCTCGGAGGCCGCCCCATGTACCCCTAGCTGTTTCTAGATCTTGAACTGTGCGTTGAAGTAGACGTTGATCGGAGGTGCTTGACCGCCGATCGCACCGTTGTTCCCAACGCCGGGGATATAGCTTTGCTGAAATGCGGGCGGCACGCGCACGCCGTTTGCCTTGAAGTCGTTGAAGCCCGTGCCGTTGTAGAAGTTCGAGGGATAAAGCGTGCTGTTCAGCGTGCCACCCGCCGGCGCATATCCGCACACCACGTAACCTGGGGGATAGGCCGACGTCCAAGGTGCCGACGTCCCCCCGAAGCACTCGCGAAGCAGACTCGCACCCAGGACCGTCAGCCGAATCTTCGGGCTCAGGTCGTACGTCATTTGAAGATTGCCGACGATCGAGTTGGGTTGCTCCATGTTGCCGAACGCGAACTGCCCCGTTTGCGGATTGGGAATGTACAAGTACCCCAGCGGACCTTCGCCGGGAGCGGAGGCGTAGAGATAGTTGCACTGCAGCGGATTGGTTTTCGGAGAGACTTTGGTGATGTTGGTTGCGGCTGAGTTGAGCACGCATGAACGCGGATCAACGCCGTTGACGTCAAGCGGGCTGCCGTAATATCCGCCCGACTGAAACGAGAAACTCGGCGTGATCGCGAGCTTGTCGTGCCGCCAGTTCACGATCAGCGCGGCGACCCACGGCGAGATGTAGCTCGCCAAGGTGCCGTTGAGGCTTGGAGCCAGTGCCGTAGAGTACGGATTGTACCAGCCGCCCGGGTCGAGCAAGCCTTGCTTGGGTGCGTTGTAATAGGGGTTGAGGATTGTATCGTAACCAGTGAGCACCTTGCCGTTGGGCGTGGAGCACGAGACCGGAGTATTGGCCTGGTAGCAGGGGCTTCCGCCGCCCCCCTTCGTGAGCGCGTTATATTGCGCAATAGCTTGGTTGAGCGTGTCGATCTGATTGGGCACGATACCACCGGTGATCAGTGGCACGTTTTGGAACATGACCTTGGAATTCGTGTACGTTGCGGCAAGCTGACCCGATAGGCCGTTTCGCGTGAAGTCGCCCTTGTTGAACTGGAGCTCGACACCCTCGTTGCGGTTGACCCCCACCGGAACCTGGGTCGCGAAATTGGCGCCGATGAACGTCTGCTGCTGCCAGTTGGTGACCCACGTGAAGAACGGCGTGAGCTTGAGGCTCATGTCCGTGCCCTTGAAGTGCTGCTCCCACGAAAGGTCGTACTGGCCTGACGAGATTCCCGGGATCGGATGGAAGGGCGAGTAAAACCCAAGACCCATCGTGTTGTTCCAGACCGACCGGTCGTCGCCGTTGGCGCCGAGATACTGGACGGAAGCGGAGATCGGCGGTTGCGTAAAGCGGCCGGCCGAGATTCGGAAAACGGTGTCGGGATTCGCGGTGAACGTTGCCGAGAAGCGCGGCTCCCAATAGGTCAGCGTGTATGAATTTGGCGACGTTGCCGTGAAGTTCGGGGCGGTAACGCCGTCTTGCACCGTGCCATTGGGATGTACCCATCCGGTGCCGCCTGCCTTAAGCACCGTCGCGGCGGTGTTGCAGTTGCCGACCACATATTGCGCTTGAGCCGGCGGAGGTTGGCCCGGAAGCAGTAGCTGCGTAAGGACTCGGTTCGTTGAGGCTTGAACGCAGGTATAGTTTGCCGTCATGTTCGCATAGAAGGCATCGGCCGCGGTGAGCGAATCGGGCAAGTCGTACGTGAAGTCGTCATAGCGGATCGACGCGTTGATGAGTACCTTGTCGTTCGGCCGGAATTGATCTGACAGCGATGCGTTTGTAAACACCGGCCTGACGGTGTTATAAGAGCCTGCTGCGTTGCCTTGCCACAGGCTGTCCCACGTGGCGTGGGCCTTGGCAGCCGGCGTTCCTGACGCAGCGAACCCGCCCCCACACCCTGTCGTGCTGGCCGGGCAGGCCGGTCCTGCGGTCGCAACGCTCGTCCATGTGGGATTGAGGATGCAGTTCGAGCTAAAGGTCTTCGCGCAGTTGACGCCCGAGCCGGTCGTAAAGTTCACCGCGTAGAAGCTGCTGCTGAGGCACGGAACGGTATAACCGAAAGAACCCGCGTGGGCTCCGCTCAGCGCTTGCCCGTAGCAGGTAAACCCGCCGGCTCCTTGCGACATATAGCCGATTTGCGAATCGACGCCGAGCGCGTTGGAATTATTGAAACGAACCACGCCGGCCGTCGTGTAGTTGCCGTCGAGCGATATGAGATTTTGATCGTTGATCTGATCTTGAAAGTCCAGTGCGCCGCCCGACGTATGGGTCATGAGTTGGTACTGAGCCGATGCACCCGTGGTAGGAATGCCGTCGCCGGTGCTTCCGATGATCGGGTTTACTTGCATCCAGTCTGAATAAAACGTGTAGCCATAGGCGCGCAGATATGCCGACTGGCTCAACGCGTAGGTGTACTGTAGTTTGGTAACGCCGGTATCGTTGCGGATCGTCGTTAGCGAGTTGTCGAAAAGCGGAAGCGGGCCGTCGAACGGATGCGCCGGCGTCGCCGGCGCGTAGTACGGGCTGGGTGGCTTGATGCTGGTTGCGCTGGTCGCGATCGGCGTGCCGAATGCCGTGTTGTATGCCACGCCGTCAGCGTAGGCGAAATACGTTGGAGCGCACGGGAGCGTTCCCAATGTCGCGCTGGGGCACGTATATGGACCCGGCCCGAGCCCCGCCCGCTGCAAGTAGAACTGGTTTGGCTGCAGGAACGACACGATCTGTCCGACTCCCGTGCATCCGTTCACCGTCAAACCCGGAGCGACGTTTTCGGGGCCGCAGGTCGGCGCGGCGTACTTGGTGCCGTACGCGGAGTAGACGGCCTGCTGATACCCAGGACCGAGGTCGTTCGGACTTTGGATAAAGTAGTTCGCTAACGACGATCCGCTCCAGAGAAATTGAACGTCGTCGCGCAAACCGCTTCGCTTGGGAATGCCCATGTGCAGGTTGATCACGTTTTCGCGGTCGGCAATCTGGTCTGGATTACCGATCACCCCGTTGTAGAACTGCCAGCATCCCTGATCGGGAAAACTGAACTTGGCGCCAACGAGCGGGCAGATCGACTTGACGCCTTGACCGGTTCCGAAGACGCAGGTCGGACAGGTATCGTAAACCTGGCCGCTCAGGAGGCCGTAGCCGATGAACGCGCCGTCGGTGTTGCCTGAAAAGATACCCCCCGGCGTCATATAGCCCGCGCCGAAACTGTTGTCGAAGAAGCGGAACGCTTGATTGTATCCCAACAAGCCGACGTAGTAGCTAAAGGTACGATCCGGCGTGGATCCGCCGATCTCGACCGACGCCTGGTGATAAAACTGCGGCGTCCCGATCCCGAGATTCGCGGTGGCGAATCCGGGGAAGGTGCCCGTCTTGATGACCTGGTTGATGAAGCCGGCCGTACCGGACGAGGCGATGGTCGACGGACCACCGCCGGTGTACACTTGCAGCTCTTGCAGGCCCACGGTGGATTCGGTCGAGGCGTTGTAGTTGTCGAAGGAGCGGTTGACGGGAATGCCATCGTATTCGTATCCCGTGTAGTAAAAATTCTGCCCCCGGACGTACGATGCGTTAAACGACATCCCCATGCCACCCTGGGAAACCTGGATGCCGGGCACCGAAGCCATCGCGGAGTACGCACTGTTCAGGTTGCCGCCGCCGCCGAGTGCTGAGGCGGCTGCCGCCTGCGCCGAATTGACGCTATAGAGATCGCCGCCGACGCCGGACTTCACCAGCGAGGCACCGGCCTGCGAGGTTACCCGCGCGATAACCCTCAGTGCCTTGGTCATCGTGTACGTCAGCTGTTGGGTCTGATCGGCGAAGACCGAAACGCCGGGGAACGAACTGGTCTGGTAGCCGGCTTTCGTCAGGCTAACCGTGTAGGTATCGGGAGCGAGCGAGAGCAGAACGAAGTGTCCGGAAGCATCGGTTGCCGTCGTCGCTTTCTGCGACGGCGCAACGGCTTCGACCGTCACTCCGGCCAGCGGCGCTCCGGTGCTGTCGCGAACGATTCCGGTTACGTTTCCGGTGACTCCCGCCAGTGTCCACGTTTCCTGGAACAGGAAGATTGCCAGAAGCATAACCGCCGCGCTCGCGACGCGAAGCGTTCGTAGCGGTTTCATTTTCAAGTCCCTTCGATAATAAGCTCCGAGTTTGACGGGCGCGTTTGAAACACGCGCGTGAGGTGAGCTTAGAAGGCGTCGAGAATGCACCCTTTTGATTCTCATTGAGCAAAGCGCGCTAACGCGCAGTTTCGCATCAACGAAACTCAAGAGTTCAAGAAATCTCACAAAAAGACCGGCGCAGTTTGCTCGCCGGCTTTGTGATTACCTAAAGACAGGCCGCGGGGCGTTCGCTTATTCTAGTTGTATGGCGTTGCAGCAGGCGTTATCGAGCGAGCGGGAATGCGGATTACAGCGTGGGATGGAGCGCCAAATCATCGCGCTGTTGCACCGCGCGCATAAGCCGGGAGCGCTCGCGTCGTTGCCGATCATGCACTCCCTCTGTCTTGCCACGGGCGAGTCGAATCCCGTCGCCGCGTTAGAACGGATCGTTTGCAGCACGTTGCCGGATGACGAGCCGAACGGAATGAGTTTGCGAGGAGCAATTCTCGATGCCGATTTCAAGCGGAGTGGGACGAACGGCCAGCTCGCGCAGATGCGTGGCCTCTCGCGACGCCATTTTCAACGTCTTCGAGCCGAGGCGGTGGCGCGCATAGCTCGTCGCGTACGACGGATCGCCGACGCGCCGGCGCTCGCCAAGGCGGCAGTTCGGCAACACCGTCCCCCCGAGGGCGACTGGCGTTTCGAGCTGGAGCGGGAGGCTTTTCGGGACGCGCAGGCACGTGGCAATTCGCTCGAAATGCGCTGCATTGCGGGCAATCTGCTGCGGCTGGCGCCGACGAACGCTGCGCGTTCTTTTGCCTGGGATTGTCGTGCCGATGCGAATCTGCGGTTGGGTTATATCGCCGAAACGCTCGATCATTTCGAGATCCTCTCCGAGCCGGCGCGGCACGCGGTGCGAGCCAAGCTCGCGCTGCTCGACGGTGATTTCGAAGAGGCCGAGGCGCGCGCGCTCGCCGGTATCGCGATCGCACAAGATGACCGTGCACGGTTTTCCGGCCTCGCCTTGCTCTCGCAAATTCGGCTCGAGCGCGCGCAGCCGTGGGATGCTCCCAACACCGGCGCATTGCCGCAGCGCTCCTGGGAGCGCTGCGCGATGGAGAGCGAGCGTTCGCGTCATCTCGTGGTACGCGGCGAGTGGCGCGAGGGCGAACGTCTGGCGCTCGCAACCTACGATCTCGCCGCAACCCATGGTTATCGCGAAGTGGCCGCGCGTTGCGCGGCGGTCCTGACGGCAGCGGCGCAAGAACGTGGATACACGTATGCATCGAACCACTGGCGGGCGAACGCGATCGCCCAACTCTTGCCGACGCTCGATCGCGTGGCCGCAACGGGGCTCTTCCTTCGGAAATCGTGTTCCGGCGCGGGCGGCTTGGGCGATGCGTTGATCGACGTGCTCTACGAGCGGCTCTGCCTCGTGGTCCCCCCAATGCAGCGCGATGATTCGGCACGACGAGCGGTCGTTTGTAAGCTGCTCGCGGACGCCGTTGAAGGCGCACTGCGCGCCGTACCGATGCCCGCACTTGACGTTGCGTTATGCCCCTCGCATTATTTGGAACCGGTTGCCGAGATGCTGGCCCTTGCCGTCAGCGCCTTCGCTCGTCTCCCCTGGAGCGTAGCGTTGGAACGGCTCCGATACCGGCTCAAGTCACAACAAGCGCTCATCGAGCACTTGAGCATAGATGATGGGCTATCAATTAGGCGCGCAAGGGGAGTGGAAGCTTTCACCGATCTACGCGTTCGGCTCGTTTCGGTTTGATCCGGCACGGGGCTTGCTCTCGCAGGGCACTTCGGTGGTGCCGTTGCCCGCGCGTCTTTCCCAGCTGCTCGTCCTGTTGATTCATGCCAATGGCGACGTGATCGACAAAGAAACGATCGCTTCGCGCGTCTGGCCGGATACCGCCGTCAGCGACGGCAATCTTTCGCAGCACATGTATATGCTTCGACAATTGCTCGACGAACGCGCCCGAGATCGCGCGTACGTCATGACGGTCCGCGGCAGAGGATATCGTTTCGTCGCGCCGGTAAGCGTGGCAGCGCCGGGAAAAGCCGAGGTGAGGAGTTCGATCGACGAGGTGGCCGACCGCCTCTTGAGCAGCGCACCGGAGACGCTGCATCACTACTGTCGCGGCTCTTATTTGCTCGAGAAACGCACGGCCAGCGGACTGACGGCGGCCATCGAGCAGTTTCAAGCGGCACTGCGCGTTGACGGCAACCACGTGCCGGCGCTCATCGGGCTCGCTCGAGCCCACGCGATGATGGCGGAATATTGGTATGCGCCCAGCTCCTATACGTTTCCCAAAGCCAAGGCAGCAATCGTGCGCGCCTTGGAGATCGACCCAGCGTCCGCCGAAGCGCGCGCGGCGCTCAGCAACATCTTGCTCTTCTGCGATTGGAATTGGGCCGAAGCCGAGCGAGAGATCGAGACCGCCATCTGCCTGAATCCGAAATCAACCTCGGTGTGTACCAGCGCCGCCTGGTTCTACATGTGCAAAGGTTCCGGCGACAAGCCGTTACGCGAGATACAGCGAGCGTTGCTCGTCGAGCCGTCCTCGCCCGCATTGCAGCTCTTCCTCGCGCGGGTATTTCTTCATACGGGAGAGTATGCACGTGCGATCGCCGCTTTTTCAAATCTCATCGAGACCGGCCCCGACTTTTCGATCGCCCGACGGCATCGCGCGCAGGCATTCATCTTGCACGGGCAGCCCGCCGAAGCGCTCGCGGATCTGCTGCTTCTCCCGCAAGACCGGGCGGAGGACTTGGCACTGCGCCTTCCACTGCTCGCTCGCGCCTACGCGGACTGCGGCGACGGCGAGCGGGCCGAAGCGATTTATCAAACGCTGCAAGAGCTGTCGCGAACGGAGTACGTGGTCGGGTTCAATCTCGCGACGGTTGCCGTCGGCTTGGGACGTCTCGATGAAGCCTTGGAGCATCTAGAACGCGGGCTTGCCAAGCGTGAGCCGGCACTGCTGATGTTGCGCAGCCTCCCGTGGTTTGGCCCAATCGCGCAGCGCGCGCGATTCAAAGCCTTGCAGCGAGCGATTTGGCCGGTCGACCGCTCGACGCGTGCCGAGCTGAACTACTCGCGCGCCGCCACCGGATAGACCGCGGGGCTGCGTAGCCCATTAGAATCGACGCTGCGCACTCCCAAGATATCGTCGTCTTTCGAGACCGGAACCGTCGCGTTGGTGACGTTCCCGACATCGCTGGAGTGTTGCCACTGGGCCGCGTCGGTCGCCCGCCAGACGATCTCATAGGAGACCGCATCGGCAGCGGGTTGCCAACGCAGCGTCGAGTCATAGCCTAGCCGCTTCAACACCATCTGCGCGCCGCTCGGCGGTGCGGGTCCAAGCGCGAGCGCCGCAAGAGCGGCGACGTTGGCTTGCGTCGCGCGGCGTAAGTACTCCTTATCGATATACTGAGGCAGGTCGCCATACTGAACGCCGTCCGCCACGCGCACGTCTTGGTGCTGGTGCGTAAAGTTCTCATTGGCTTCGACGAAGCGGATCGCGGCCGCGTAGCCCGCCGCTTGAAACGACTCTTGATCTCCGCCGCGCAAGAAGCGATCGGCACGGTAGATCTGACGTACCGTAAAGTTCGGGAGGTAGACCGGAACCATTTCGGCGATGAAGCGCGAGAGCTCGCGTGAAGGCGAGTCGTTCTCGGAGCCGACCAGATTGACGCGTGCGATATCGGTACCGTTGGGAAGCGCTTGGCTAAAGACCCGGATGACGTTCGGTTCCGAAGCTCCGTTGCCGCCGGTCGAATTGCCGATGATGTCGTCGTTCAAAACGGCGAGCACCGGTACGCGTTGCGCCGCGAGCTCGTGGGCGAAGTGGTCCGAGCCCCACAAACCAAGCTCTTCGCCGTCGAAACACGCGAAGATGATCGTGCCGCGAAAGTGGGTGCCGGCCATTACCCGCGCGGCTTCTAAGACCGCCGCGACGCTCGAAGCGTTGTCGTCGGCGCCGGGAGCCGTGCCAACGCCGTCGGTACAATGGCCGTCGCAGTCATCGAAATGACTCGACATCACGTAGACACGGCCAGGCGAGCTACCGCGCAGTGTTGCCACCACGCTCGATTCGGTCACCGATCGCGGAGTTTTTGCGGTCTTGGGCTGGAGATACGTATCGAGGGCGACGCTCATGCGGCCGCCGGTCGTGGCTGCTATCGTTCTAAACTGCGCGGCGATCCAATCCCGCGCACCGAAGACTCCGTGATTCCGCGACGAGCTAAGCTCCGAGAAGTCATTGCGCGTGCCGAAACCGACCAGCTGCTCGACGGCCGACATCAGGCGATCCGCCTGGACCGCATCGACCAGCGCGGCGACTGGCGGATACGGTGAAAGGACCGGCATGGGTTGATCGGAGCCGAGCGCAGCCAGCAGGATAGCGCCGGCGATGGCGAGCGTGTTCATGCCCGCAACGTTTTACGAAACCCGCTTAACCTCCTGACCAGCGCGCCGGTACCTCCCCAGCGTTATCACTGTCCCGCAGCCGGGATTGGTGCTGACGTCCAAAAAATCGGTGCACCGCTGCATGATGGCAAAACCGCGCCCCTCCTCGGCGTAGACGCTGGGGAGCGCAACCCGACCATCAGGCGGAGCGGCGAAGCCGCAGCCGCGATCGCTGACCCGTACCACCACCGCATCGCCTTCGATGCTCACCTGGATTTCAATCGATTCGCGCGTCTCCGCGTGCTGGATCGCGTTGGCGATCGCTTCGCCGATCGCAAAGACGAGGTTCTCGGCATCGCGCGAGGCCAGCCGGTGGAGGCCGGCAAAATTCGAAAACGCGCTTCGGGCCGTGCTGGCGAAGCGGGGTAGCGGAGGGATACTCAGGCGCAGAACGTTCATCGGAGTGACCGACGAGATTCTTCCTCAGGAGAGCGCGGCTAAACCGGCAGTCTACGTTTTGGCCTGCCGGGACGGGTCGCTCTACACCGGCGCAACCAACGACTTGCCGCGGCGGCTTTCGGCTCACCGGGGGCGCGGCGGCGCCAAATACACCCGTGGGCGCCTCCCTGTACGGCTGCTAGCTTGGTGGCACCCACCGAGCCTTTCGGCGGCAAAATCGCAAGAGGCGCGGTTCAAGCGGCTGCGCCGCTCGGCCAAACTCGCCACGCTGAGCAACGCTACCGCCTACGGCTGCACGATCCTCCGGCTCGTTTAATCGAAGGACCTCGACGCGACGGCGAAGGTCGCGCGCGTAACCGCGTGAATCGCCTGGTACGCGTCATACTCGGCGGCATCAGCGGTCATGATCGCGAGAACGTACGGCGAATCGCCATAAGGCTCGACGATTGCGATATCGTTGAGCGTGCCCGAAATCTCGCCGGTTTTATTGGCGACGTGGATACCGCGGGGAAGCGCGGCCGGAATGCCGTCACGATCGGTCTGTCCCAGCATGATCTTTACCATCGCGCGGCAGTGTTTAGAAGAAACGATCGTGCGGGTTCCCTCGCGCGCACCCAGCTCGATGAGGTAGAGCAGACGGCCCATATCCGCCGGTGTCGAAACGTTTTCATGATGGTGCACGATGGCGGTGTAATCCATGAAGTGCCGCGCCAGGCGCGTGCGCTCCAATCCGGCGCGCTTACCGATCGCGTTTATCGTGCTGGTCCCGAAATAGGAGATGAGCAGGTTGGCGGCCGTATTATCGCTCACCTGAATCATCGGAACGATGAGCTGTGCGACGGTGAAGCGCTGACCATCTTCAGCTTGATCCATGAAGTCGGAACCGCCGATCAGCTGGCTGCTGTGAAAGGTAATCTTCCTCGAAAGCGTTCCCGGCTTGGCCTCTTCCATCGCGTAGGCCGTCGTCATGATCAGGACCTTGATGATCGACGCCGTCGGAAAGTGCAACGTCGAGTTGTAGGCGGCGAACGGCGGACCTGGGGCTAGCGTCCGCGCATAAACGCCGATTCTGCCCGGCATCGCGCGCGCAATCGCTCGAACTTTCGAGTTCACGCTGGCTGCGGCATTCGCCCGAACCGCAAAGAGCGCCGCGCCGGCCGAACTCAGGAACGCGGCGCGGTTCACGATCCCGTGCCTTGATAATGGCTCAATCCAGTCTTCCAGAAAGCATAGGATGCGGCGACCCAGGCCA
Organism: Candidatus Acidiferrales bacterium; assembly: GCA_035484815.1. GTDB lineage: Bacteria > Vulcanimicrobiota > Vulcanimicrobiia > Vulcanimicrobiales > Vulcanimicrobiaceae > Cybelea. The sequence continues at coordinate 18,138 of DATHOO010000107.1, read as the reverse complement.
GACCGATCGCGGGCGTCAGCAGGCCGATCGCTGGATTGAGGTACATCCCCGCATCGGCTTTTTGCAAGAAATAGGCGGCCGGGAAGTAGTTCATGAAGGCAAAGGGCAGCACGAACGTCAGCACGATTCGCACGCCTCGCGAGTAGATGCTGATCGGGTAGCGGGTGAAGTCCTGCTCGAGCGACATCACCACCCAGCGGATCGTGTCCACGCGGATGAACCAGAACGAGCAGGTCGCTACGGCCAAGGATATACCCAGGTCGATCAGCGCGCCGCCGATGACCACGAGCGGCACGAAGATGACGAAGATCCAGTCGACCCGCACGTTTGCCGCGACGCTCGCAAACGCCAACGTGATCGCCGCTAGCACGAGACCGTCGGGAACGATCTGCTGCGGTACGGTCAGCACCTGAAAGAGCGTATCGAGCGGGCGCACGAGAAAACGGTCGAAGCGGCCTTCGCGCACGTAGTCGGGAACGCTCACGACGGTGAAGAAGAACGTGTTATGAAGCTCGTGGCCGGCCATCCAGAGCGCGTACAAGAAGAACATTTCGCGAAAGTTCCATCCGTTCATCGAAGGAAACTGTCGCATCGTTACCCAGAGGGCGCCAAGCGCAACGCCGTGATAGACGATCGTGAAGACAAACCACATCACGAAGTTGGCGCGATACTCGAGCAATGTGAGAAAGTTGATTCGCCAGTATTCCCGGTAGGCGCGCAACATTCATGAGGCGTTTCGGTGCCGCGCAGCTGCTCCCCGTTCGGCCGCCTTTTCGGCTCGATCTTACCGTCGACGCGCTGCGCCGCCTCGCGAGCAACGCCGTCGACGTCGTCGCGGCCGACGGGGTCTATTATCGGGCGCTGGCGGGCACGGCGAGCCCCTCGCTGTTAGCGATCCGCGCGCATGGTCCAAGCGCGATCGAGGTGCGAGCGACCGGCCGCGACGCCGATCGTTGGTTGCCGGTTGTGGCGCGCATGCTTGGCACCGGCGTCGATTTGAGAGAGTGGTACGCACGCAGCCGGGGCACCGCTTGGCTGACATCGCTTGCAAAAGCGCTGCGGGGTCTGCGGCCACCGCGTTATCCTTCGCTCTGGGAGGCGTGCGCGCACGCGATTCTCTTTCAGCAGATTTCGATTCACGCGGCCGCCGCCATCATGCGCCGAGCCGTCGGGCGACTCGGTGATTCGGTTACGCTGGACGGCGTTCGATGCGTGGTTTTTCCGCCGCCGGAACGTTGGCTGGAGGCCGACGAGGGCGCGTTGCGCGAGGCGGGCATCTCGCGAAACAAAATCGCGCACCTTCGTTCGGCGGCAGCCGCGCTCGTCGACGGCGCACTGGATGAACGAGTGCTGGAGCGACTGCCGACGGTCGAGGCTGCGCAGCGGCTTCGCACCATCCGCGGCATCGGCGCCTGGAGCGCCTCGGTCGTGTTGCTCCGCGGACTCGGTCGTCTCGACACCTTTCCGCTGCGCGATTCCGGAGTAGCGCGCTCACTTGCGCTGGTCTCCGGTGACGCGCACATCGATCAAGCCGAGCTCTTGGATAAGCTCGGCCCAGTGCGCGGCATGCTCTACTACCATCTGCTGCTGGGTCGTCAGCGCAACCTGACGTCGCGAAGCTAACCTCCCTGAATGACGACTCGGCTGGAGGCGGCGCGCCAAACCAGGGACGAGGCCGCAGCGAAGAGCCCGAGCCACACGAGTTGCATTGCGATGCTCGATGCCCACTGCGCGGGCGCAATCACGCCAACGTAGATCAGCAACGGCGTCGAATAGATTGCCGCGAACGGAAGCGCGAAGACGATGCGGCCGAGGATTCCGGGGAAGAGCGTTAACGGGATGATCTGCCCCGAAAGCAGATCCGAAGTCCAGCGCACGATCAGCTGCGCCGCAAACGTTTCCAAAGTCCAAAACGCGATGCAATTCATCAGAAAGTTCAAGAAGAAATTGACGCCGTAGCCCACCGCAAAGGAGAGAAGAAAGGCTGCAAACGTCGCCGGAGGCGGCACGTCGATGTGCACGAGCAGCAGCGCGAAGAGCAGCGAGGGCACGACGAGCAGGACGTGGAGCAGTGTCTGTCCCAAACCGTCGCTGAAGAAGTAGAGCGGAACGCTGATCGGCTTCATGAGGTCGGTCGCAATCGTGCCTTCGCGGATCTTTTCGCGAATGAGGCGCGTGCCGTCAACCTCTAAAATGAGCGACATGAGCATCGCGACCGTTGCGTACGTGATCATGGCGTGCAGCGGGAGGTTGATCGGCGCAACGTTGCGCGCGTAGAGCGCCGTCCACAGCGCGCGCAGGATGTAGACGCGCAGCACCAGCGACGCGACTTCCATCAAGACCTCGACCCGGTAGGTCGCTTCGCGCGCGAACGCTTTCTTCGCGAACTCGATGTAGGGAAGCAAGGGCGCGGCGAGTGTCAGGACACTAGTCGCCTCTCTGTTTCTTGATGGCTTGTTGACGCCGATGCTCCATCTCTTCGAGCTCCAGCATCATGACGTCGACGACTTTGTCGACCTGCGTCGACTGGGTCTGCGGCGGCTCTTCGCCCGAACGGCGCGGTGGGGGCTTGACGTTGCGGTGCTCTTCGACCACCGAGTCCCCCGCGTGCGTCTTTCGCAAGAACGGGGCATACGTCTCCGCGCCTTCCGGCCGTAGCCGCTCGCCCGCAACGATCTCGTTTGGGGCGAGGCTCTTACCCTCTTCGAGTTCGGCGCCGGCGAAGATCTTCGCGCCCGCGCCGAGCGTGCAGCCGTTGCCGATCGTCGCGCCGACTACGTACGCGTGCGGCCCGACGATGCAGCGCTCGCCGATGGTCAGCGGACGCTGCACTGCGCTCCCACCGCCGGCCTTGAGCACCGCATTTTCCATGATCACGCAGTTGGCCCCGATCGTGACCGGCGCGCCTTCGGCGGAGATGACGGCACCATGCAGTACCGCGCACTCGGCTTCAATGGTGACCTCTCCGGCGATCGTCGAGGTCGGCGCGACGTACGCGGTGGAATGTATTTTCGGCCGTTTCGCACCGCTGGAAAGAATCATGACGCGTCCTCCTGCGATTGGCGGTTATACCCTTCGACGTAGATGCGCCGGATTATCGACTCCAGGCCAGGCTCTTCTAAGCTGACGTCCTCGACGCGATAGCGCTCACTCGCTTGTCGCACGAGGAGATCGGCGTGCTGCAGGTTCCGGTCGAACCGAAACCGCGCGGTGTGATCTTCAACCGCGGTAAGTTCCGCGCCGTCGAGCTGCGGTTGCGCGATCGGTTCGCTGAAGCGGACGATCAGCGTGCGAAACCGCCCGTACTTTCGCTTGATCCGTTCGATGTCGCCGTCATAGATGAGCGTTCCTTCGTCGATGAGAACGATGCGCCGGCAAAGGCGCTCCACGTCGGCCAAGTCGTGCGTCGTCAAGATGATGGTTGCACCGCGTTGGGCGTTGATGCGTGCGATAAACTCCCGAATCGCCTCCTTCGCGACCACGTCGAGACCGATCGTCGGTTCGTCGAGATAGACGATGGGCGGATCGTGCAACAGAGCCGCGGCGAAGTCGCCGCGCATGCGTTGGCCCAGGGATAGCTGGCGTACCGGCGTGCGCATGAAGTCGCCCATCTCCAGAATTTCGACGAACTCGCGCAGGTTGCGGCGGTACTGGTCGGCGGGAACCCCGTAGATCGCGCGCAGGAGCTCGAAGGATTCGACCAGGGGAAGATCCCAGTAGAGTTGGCTACGCTGTCCGAAGACGACACCGATGTTGCGCGCGTTCTCCTTCCTACGTTTCCAAGGTGTGAGCCCGGCGACACGCACCTCGCCCGAGGTGGGAACCAGGATGCCGGTAAGCATCTTGATCGTCGTCGATTTTCCCGCGCCGTTGGGGCCGATATAGCCAACCAGCTCGCCCGGTTCGATCGCGAAGGTGACGTTATCGACGGCGACCCGATCCTCGAATTGGGTGGAAAAAAGCGAACGCAGCGCGCCGAGGGCTCCCGGCGTGCGCTTGCGGCTGCGAAAAACTTTGCGCAGATCGCGCGTTTCTACTATCGGCAGGACCAAAGCGTTCGGCGCTGCGTACTCTTTCCCCGGTGATCGTAACGGTCTCGAACGAGTACGGATCCGGAGCCCTCGCAGTCGCGACGCGGGTAGCGGCGGCGCTCGGCTATGAATACGTCGACCAGCAACTTCCGGTAGTGGTCGCGAAGCGGTTGCAGGTATCGCCGGAGGCCGTCGAGGCGAACGAGGATATGGCGCGAACGCTGGGCGAGCGTTTGTTGAGCGGCCTCGAACGCGCGACGCCCGAGCTCGCGCAAGCGGTGGCGGCGAAGCCGTTCGACGACGAACTCTTTCGTGCGACCCAAGACGCGGTCCGCGAGTACGCCGCTCGCGGCAACGCCGTGATCGTCGGTCGCGGCGCATCCGTGATACTTGGAGCGCGCGAGGACGTCCTCCGAATCTTCATCTACGCGCCCCGCGTCTGGCGGATCGACCGGGTGGCAAAGGCAAGCGGCGTGCGGCGCGAAATCGCCGAGGCCGAGTTGGACCGCGTCGACCGCGCGCGCACCGCGTACATCCGCGAACGGTACGATCTGACCTTCGGCGATCCGCGCAACTACGACATCTGCCTCGATGCTTCGCGGCTCGACGTATCCCAATGCACCGCGCTGATCGTTGATGCCGTGCGAGCGCGCGGCGCGTGACGGAAAAAGGTTTCTTACCGCGTCCGTCGATTCTCACGGCGCTGCGCTACCGGGACTTCCGCCTGCTCTGGCTTGGCCTGCTCATTTCGAATCTCGGGACGTGGATGCAGTTTACGGCGATGGGATTCTTCGTGGCGCAGATGGCCGGCTCGCAACATCAAGCGGCACTCGATCTCGGCATCCTGGGCGCGGCGCGCGCGATTCCCGTCTTGGTCCTATCGCCGCTCGCCGGGGTCGTCGCCGATCGACTTCCACGCCGGCGGGTGCTCTTCGTTACGAATACCACGATGGCGTTCGCGGCGCTCCTCCTTGCGTCGCTTGCGACCGTTCACCGGCTGAACATGCCGGCGTTGGTACTGATATCGGCGCTGAACTCGGCGGCGAACGGATTCGATTCGCCGGTGCGTCAGAGCTGGGTGCCGCTGCTCGTCGATCGCGAGTACGTCGGCAACGCCGTCGGCCTCAACTCGGTCGCTTTCAACGCGCCCGCGGTGATCGGCCCGGCGTTTGCCGGTCTTCTCATCGTTTGGATCGGCGTCGCGGGCGCCTTTTACTTCAATGCTGCCGCGACGCTCGCGGTGGTGGTCGCCGTCATCCTCATGCGCCCGTCGCCCCCATCGGTGACGTATCGCGAGCCGACGCTGCGCGCGATGCAACAGGGGATCGTCTTCATCGCCCGCCATCCGGCCTTGCGTTGGATCGTGCTGGCGCAGCTCGTCACGTCGCTATTAACCCGTCCATACAGCCAACTCATCCCCGCGCTAACGGTCAACGTCTTGCACGCCGGCGCAGGGGGCTTGGGTTGGGCGGTTTCGGCGATCGGCGTCGGCGGTTTCGGCGGCGCGCTCATCACCGCGTACTTCGCGCAGCGCGAGCGGCGTTCGCGCTTGTGGATGCTCTCGAGCCTGCTAATGTCTTTCGGCGTCTGCACGCTGGGATTCGTTCCGACGCTGGGAGTTGCCGTGCCGTTGCTCTTTGTCATCGGCGTCGGCACCCTCGCATCGATGGGCGCAACGAATACGCTGATACAGGTGCTCTCGCCCGACGACGTGCGTGGCCGTACGCTCTCGATTTATACGATGATCGCGATCGGTGTGGTGCCGTTGGGTGCGCTGGTCAATGGCGCTATTGCGTCGAGTCTCGGACTGCGCCCGACCTTCGCGATCGCCGGCGCCATCTGCACGTTGCTCTTCCTTGCGATTTGGTTTCTTCGCCCCATCGTCAGGACGCTATAAATGAACAGCGAGCCGCAGTGCATGCGGCTCGCCTGATCGTAAATAACTCCGCTCGTTGCATCGAGCGGAGTTGTTCGTATCTCGGTTAGGCGGCTTTCTTCCGTCGCACCTTCCTGCGAACCACCTTGCGAACTGCCTTCTTGCGAACCGCCTTGCGGGCCACTTTCCGGCGAACTACCTTGCGGGCCACTTTCCGGCGAACTGCCTTGCGGGCGATTTTCCGGCGGACCTTCTTACGAACTATCTTACGAACTACCGCGCGGCGGATGACTTTGCGAGCGACCTTTCGTCGAACTCGCTTGCGAACCGCTTTGCGAACCAACGCTCCGACGACCGCTTTTTTCACGGCCGCCTTGCGAGCGGCTTTCTTTCGAACTGCCATCGTTGGTACGAGTCGTCCTTTCTCTGGTCGAGCAACCGACCAGGGGTGTTGCCTACCTTATACAGTATTACGCGCGTTAATGCAAGTTTTAGCCGACGACGGCGCACGCATCGATGCGCGCATCGCTGGCCGCCGACACGAGCGCGCTGTCGTATTGATCCACGGATTTCCGTTCACACATGCGATCTGGGATTTGCAAGCTAACGCACTCGCGCAGACGTTTTGCGTGCTGATGCCCGATTTGCGCGGCGCGGGAAAATCAAGTGCTCCCGAAGGTCCGTATCTCATGGAACGGCTTGCGGCGGACATCGCCGCACTGCTCGATGTACTCGGCATCGAAAGCGCGGCGGTGATCGGTCACTCGATGGGCGGATACGTCGCGCTCGCCTTTGCGCGAATGTTTACCGAGCGCGTGAAGCAACTCGGTTTGATCGCCAGCCGGCTGCGCGCCGACACGCCGGCCGAAGCGGCTGCGCGTCGCGAACTGGCGACGCGCTTGGATCGAGCGGGCAGCATCGAGCCGGTTATCGAGGCGTATCTGCCGCGCTTACTCGCTGCCCAAACGCTCGCGGGGGGTCCGGAGATCGTCGAGCGCGCTTACGCGATCGCGCGTCAAAACACTGCGGCGGGAGCGGCCGCGGCACTGCGCGGGATGGCGCTCCGCGCGCCATCGGACGACATCGCTGAAGATCTCGGCGTGCCGATGCTTATGGTGGCGGGAGGTAGCGATCAAACCCTACCGATCGCCGAAGCGCGCGCGGACGTCGGGCGTTTTGCGCGCGGGCAGCTAGCCGTTTGCAATGCAAGCGGCCACCTCCCGATGCTGGAGGAGGCGAGCTGCGTCGACGCCGCGCTCCAGGCGTGGCTTAGCGAATCGCCGGGAACTTAGCGCGGCGGCGGATCAGATTATAGAGGAAGAGCCCGCCGATCGCGATTGCGGCAATAATCGCCGCAACGAGCGCGATCTTCAAAAGGAAGGCGGCCAGGACGAGGACGACGATCGCGATTGCGACGACCAGGGTCAGCTTGAGAAAGAGCGTGAGCATATCTCCACCTACCGCGCCGGCCTGCGCCGGGTTTCACAGCCGCCGCAGGTAGTCAAGCGCGCGGTATCCGGCCGCAATCGAAGCGCCGGCATCGATCGTTCCGTCGCGCAGCATTGTACGGAAGCTATCGACTGAGGCGAGCTCGACTTCGAGGTACTCGGTCGGGTCGAGTTTCGGTGTGACGACGTTTCGCGCCCCGAGGCCGACGTACATATAAGCCCGGGCGGGCGAGCGGACCGGTTCGGGAAAGTATTCGCCGAGCAAATCGCAGCGCTCGACCCGATACCCCGTCTCCTCGGCTAGCTCGCGTAGCGCGCAGTCGCGCGGTGTCTCGTCATCGAGCAGCATTCCCGCCGGTAACTCCATGTGAATCGCGTCCGTGCCGTAGCGATATTGCCGCACCAAGATCACTCGCTCGTCGCCGGTAAGGGCGAAGATCGTGACGAATCCTCGCGACTCGCGGACGTAGTAGTCGCGTACGATCGTTCCGTCGGGAAGCTCGACTTCATCGGCGCGCAGTCGCATGTACGGCGAATCGACGACGTAACGCGACGCGCGGCGGCGCCATAGCGGTTTCTCCATGCCGCTCGATATCGGGCAAGCGTTTGCGGCTCCTTTTGCGAAAGCCCCAAAGATGGAGCGCTTGTTGGTAGTCGGCGGCGGAACGATGGGCTCGGGCATCGCCCTCGTCGCCGCACAAGCTGGATACGTCGTTGAGATTGCCGAACCGCAAGCCGCGGCGCGCGAGCAAGGAGCGGCATACCTCGAGCGTGAGGCGCAGCGAATCGGCGACCGGTCGGCCGTCGAGCGGATTCGCTGGAGCGACGTGATTCCGTCGCAGAGCGATGCGGCGGTTGCCCTCGAAGCCGTTCCCGAGCGATTCGAGCTAAAGCGCGATGTCTTCGTTGCGCTTGCGAATGCGCTGGCGCCGGACGCGCTGCTTGCGACGAACACGTCGTCGCTGAGTGTCGAAGAGCTCGCCGACGTCGTCCCGCACCCCGAGCGCGTGCTCGGTCTACATTTTTTCAATCCGGCGACACGGATGGAGCTGCTGGAAATCGTGCGCGCGCCGCAGACCAGCGACGAGGCGCTGGCGCGTGCCTACGACATCGCCGCACGCTTAGGCAAAACGCCGGTGCTCGCTGCCGATACGCCCGGCTTCATCGTCAATCGCATCGCCCGACCGTACTATCTTCAAGCGCTGCGCGCGCTGGAACGCGGCGTCGCCTCCGCCGAAGAGCTCGACGCGCTCGCGCGTGCGGCAGGCTTTCGAATGGGTCCCTTCGAGTTGATGGATTTAATCGGGCTCGATGTCAATCTCGCGACGACCGAGTCGATTTACGCCCGCACCGAGTTGGAGCGATTCGCGCCGGTCGAGCTGCAGCGTGAGATGGTCGCGCAAGGGTTGCTCGGGCGAAAGAGCGGCGCGGGGTTCTACACCTACCGCGACGGGAAGGCGGAGCGATTCGATGCCGCGGTTTTGCCGCCCGAGGGCGAGCCCGACACGCAAGAGCTCGTCGCCGTCGTGGGATTCGGCGGAGTCGCCGACGAGCTCGTCGAGCCACTCGAACGCCGGTACGCCAACGTCCTGCGCGTCGAACGCGACGATCTGCTCGACGACCTTTCGCCGGGCGTGACGATCGTCATCGACGTCGGAGACGGCACGAACGATCGCGGTGAGATCCTTGCCGAGCTCGACGCGCGGCTGGGAAGCGAAAGCGTCTTCTTCGTCGATGCGTATGCGACCGATCTCGCTGCGTGCGCTCGGCGTCTACGGCACCCCGAACGTTTGGTCGGATATGGCATCCTGGCGTCGCTCGAAGGACAGCGGACGGTGGAGATCGTCGACTCGGAGTCGGTTTCGGACGACGCGCTCGAGCTCGCACAAGAAATCTTCGCGACGCTCGGAAAGGGAAGCATTTTGGTCGAAGACGTGCCGGGTCTCTTTCTCGGACGAACGGTCGGTTCGATCGTCAACGAGGCGGTCGTCGCCGTCGGCGAGGACGTCGCGTCGGCGGAGGACGTAGATACTGCGATGCGTCTGGGCGCCAACTATCCGGTCGGCCCGATTGCGTGGGGGCGCGAGATCGGCGGCGCGCGGGTGAAACGTATCTTGGGGCGTCTCGCCGACGCCGAAGGCGAAGCGTTTGCACCGCATCGCTCGCTCTGGCTTCTTGACCTCCCCGAAGAGCCGGTACCCGACGAGATTCCGCAGTGAACCGTGACGTTTGGGTGATCGATGCGGTGCGCACGCCGATCGGACGCAACGGCGGACGGCTTGCGAGCGTCCGTCCGGACGACCTGGCCGCACTTGCGCTGAGCGCAATCGTGCAGCGCACCGGGGTTGCGCCTACCGCGATCGACGACGTCTATTTTGGCGCGGCCAACCAGAGCGGCGAAGATAACCGCAACGTTGCGCGCATGGCCGTTCTGCTCGCGGGATTGCCCGTCGAGGTTCCCGGTGCTACCGTGAATCGTCTCTGCGGTTCGAGTCTGCAGGCGCTCAATTCAGCGGCACAGGCGATCGCCTTTGGCACGTGCGACGTCGTCGTCGCCGGCGGAGTCGAATCGATGACGCGCGCGCCGTTCGTCTTGCCCAAGAGCGAGGCACCATTCGGTCGCAAACAACAGCTCTTCGATACGGTCCTGGGATGGCGCATGGTTAATCCAAAGATGCCGGCCGAGTGGACCATCTCGCTGGGTGAGACCGCCGAGAAGGTTGCCGAGCTCTACGGAATCTCGCGCGAAGAGCAAGACCGCTTTGCCTTCGAGTCACAGATGAAGTGCAAGGAGGCGATCGAACGCGGCGCTTTCGTCGAGGAGATCGTCAGCGTTGCCGTATCCGACGCGCGAGGGAACGCGACGAATGTTTCTGCCGACGAACATCCCCGGCCGCAGACGACGCTCGAGGGGCTGGCGAAGCTCGAGCCGATTTTCAAAAACGGTGGCACGGTAACTGCCGGTAACTCCTCGGGCATCAACGACGGTGCAGCGGCGCTGCTACTCTGCGAGGCTGAGCGAGCGCGGAGTTTGGGACTCGCGCCGTTGGCGCGCGTGGTCGCGTGCGCCGCGTCCGGCGTCGCGCCCGACGTGATGGGACTCGGACCGATTCCGGCGACGCGGAAAGCGCTGGCGCTCGCGGGCATCGGCATCGCCGAACTCGATGTTGTGGAAATCAACGAAGCCTTTGCCGCCCAGGCCATCGCGTGCGTGCGTGAGCTCGAGATCGACCCGGCGAGGGTGAATCCTAACGGCGGGGCGATTGCGCTTGGTCATCCGCTCGGAGCGAGCGGCGCGCGCATCGCAACGACGCTGTTGCACGAGCTTGCGCGCCGGCGCCGGCGTTACGGTCTGGCGACGATGTGCATCGGCGTCGGCCAGGGTATCGCAACGGTATTCGAGCGCGTGGAGTAGAAGGCGCGCTAATGAGCACCACCTCGACGATGACAAAGACGCAACTGCTCGTTGGCGGTCAGTGGCGCGACGCTTCGGATGGCGGCACTTACGACGATTTCAATCCGGCGACCGGAACGAAGATCGCCGCCGTCGCCGATGCGACGCACGAGGATGTCGATGCGGCCGTTACTGCGGCGCGGCAAGCTTTCGATGCCGGAAAGTGGCCGACGATGGCGGCATCGCGTCGCGCGAAAATCGTTTATAAACTCGCGCAGCGCATAGCCGAGCGGGCGGCAGAGCTCGCGCTTATTGAGGTGCGCGATAACGGCAAGAGCATCGGCACCGCCAAGGGTGAACTCAGCGCCATCGTCGATACGTTTGAGTTCTACGCGGGCGCGGCAACCAAGAACTACGGCGAAACGCTGCCGCCGCCGATTCCGACCTACCTCGCGAACACGGTGCGCGAGCCGGTCGGCGTCGTCGGCGCGATCGTGCCTTGGAACTTTCCACTGCTGCTTGCGACGTGGAAGGTTGCGCCGGCGCTCGCCGCCGGATGCACGATCGTCCTCAAGCCGTCGTCGGTGACGCCGCTCACGGCGATCGAGTTAGGCAGGATCGCGTTGGAAGCCGGCGTCCCGGAGGGCGTGCTCAACGTCGTCACCGGGGCGACGCGGGCAATCGGCGCGTGGATGGTGGAGCACCCGGGTATCGATAAAATTTCGTTCACCGGTTCTACCGCCACTGGAAAGAGCGTGGCGGCAAACGCGGCAAAGACGCTCAAACGCGTTACCTTGGAGCTCGGCGGAAAATCACCGGCGGTCGTCTTTGACGACGCCGAACTCGAGGCTGCGGTGGCCGGAGCGCTGTACGGCGTTTTTTACAACGCCGGCCAATGCTGCGAAGCGCGCTCGCGGATTCTCTTACAATCGGGCATTTACGATCGCTTTATCGAACGCTTTACCGAGAAAGCGAAGCGATTGCGCGTCGGGGATCCCGAAGATCCGAAAACGCAGATCGGCGCGATCACGCTGGGCGAACAGTACGATAAGATCCGCCGCTACTGTGAGACCGCGGTTGCCGAAGGCGCGACGCCGCTCTTCGGTAACGAGCCGGCGGTTCTCGCCGGTGAATTTACGGAGGGCACGTTCTGGAGTCCGACGGCATTTGCTGCGGAGAGTTCGCATACCATCGCGCGCGAGGAGATCTTTGGCCCGGTCGCGACCTTTGTCCGCTTTAGCGACGAAGCTGAAGCGGTCGCGCTTGCCAATGCGAGCGAGTACGGTCTCGCCGCAAGCGTATGGTCGACGAATCTCGGCCGCGCGAATCGCGTCGCGCGCGCGATCCGCAGCGGCTCGGTGGCGATCAACACGCCGTACGCCGTCTTTCCGGGTGTTCCGTTTGGAGGATACAAACAGTCGGGATACGGCCGCGAGCTTGGAATGGAGACGATGCGTCTCTACTCCGAGACCAAGAGCGTGCTCACGTATATTGGTGAGAAACCGATTGACCCATTCGGGGTATAGCAACGATATGGATGAACCGCTGAAGATCGGCGGCCGTTACAGCACCACGTACGGTACGCTCTGGAAAGACGGAACATACTTTCCGTGCGGCACGGAGGTCAGCGTCGTCGGTTTGCACCTCGATCAAGGTTTTTGCGTGCGATTTCCGGCGGCCGTCGACGGGGAACCGCTTGAGACGTGGGAGGATTGGAGCGAGGTAGACTTCCTGGCGGCGGAGGGCTCGGTGGATCCACCCAACCGTCCGTTATCGACCGCCGTGCTTGCCGAGGCGCGCGACGTGTTGTCGGACGCGGAAGATGGTTCTCACCTCCATCTCCACGACGACGAATAACCTTTTGTTAGGTTCCTAACAGGATCTGGCTGCTTTGCCAGGTTGGCCAGCCCGCACAGGTTGAGAGCTTAATCGTTCCGACGGTCGCGACCCAACAGTACGTTTGGCTCGGCTTTAAGTGGAAGAAATGCGCGACGCCTTTTTTGTTCGTGTACTCGGTGTCGATCGGCGTGCCCGGACGCGGGCTTGAGGTGTCCTTCGGGGTCGATTCTTGGACTGGGACGTGTGGCTGCGGCGTCCCCAGAATCGTAACGAGGACGGCCGCCTTGGTAACCGATGGGTTCGGCTTCGGCGAGCCGGGGGTACCTGAGGGTGACGGCGTCGGCGAGTTGGAATGGCACGCCGCAATTGCAAGCGCGGCCACGGCAAGAACGAGCAAGAGGCGTTTGGGCATGGGCGGCTCGCTTCGACGCCTCAGCGCGAGGCCCCGTTTCAAACCCGCGCGCAAAGATGAAAGTAGCGTTGTGATTTCCCGTCGAGCACGGCGTAGTATTCGCGAAAGAGCGCCGCGGCGGCGGTACCGGGCCAGTGTGCCGGCAAGAGTTCGCTTGGAAGTCCTGGATCGATATAGGCGAACTTCCGATAGTCGTGGACCAGCCAGAGACGCTCGATAAGGGCGGCCTCGTCGCTAAGATTTTCTCTATCCCGCTCGCGCGCAAGACGCGGCTCGTAGTGCTCGATAAAGCCCCGGTACGCGGAGGCAATTTCCTTAACGTTCCAACACCGCTCGAGCAACTCGCGATCGCTGAGCGGCCCGCGGTACTCGCTGCTGAAAAGGTTCACGGCGTCCAACGTGCCGGTCGCTCGAGCTGCTTCGCGGGCCGCGACCAGCGTGTCCGAGGGTGAAATCCAGGTGGAGGGCGAGAGCTGCGCCCAGCCCAGCGCGCTGAGTTCTTTCCGAAGCCGCTCGCGGCGCTGACGATGTGCCTCACCAATCGCGTAACTCAGCAGACGCCAGCGGCCGTCCCATTCGACAACCGGACCATAGATGCGCGGGCTCAGTTCCTCGATCCGCCGCCGGCCCCGTTCCGTCACCGAGTAGAACGCTCGATTACCGTGGCGCTGAGCGACTAGCCAACCCTGGCGAGCCATGCGCGAAACCGCTTGGCGCACCGCCGGGGCCGACAGCCCGAACGAGGCCATCAATCGAATGAGGGCTCCGATCCAGAGCGACCCGTCGCCCGCGCTACGATGCACCAAGTCGCCGTAAAGCGTAAAGATAAAGGAAATCGGCCGCGCGACCGTTCGCTCGTTCTGCCGCTCATCGGGCGAGCGATTCAGGCTTGACACCCTCCCATCATGCGTCTAGTATGACGGTATTCACGCTGGGCGACAAAAATCCGTCATATTTCAAAGGACCGAAACATGAGCCGAATTTCTACCTTTGACGACTGGATCGTCATGCTCGACGAGTGGAGGCACGACATCGGCCTCGACCGCGAGATCGTCGACCGCTTCATGCCGGGGTACAACTTCGAAGCAAAGTACGGTGAACTGCCGACCCCCGAGATCTACTTCGGCGATTTCAGGGGAGAGCGGCGCTGGGAACGGATCCGCGATATCCCCGATCAGCGGATGCGCGATGCCGTCCTCAATATGGTCGTCTATCAGGGCGACACGGAGTTCGCCTCAAACGAGCAGCAGCGGTTTCTGGTTAACAACGCGCCGAGCGAATACGATCTCGCCTCGCTCGTCCGCATCATGGTCGAGGAGACGCGACACGGTTATCAGATGTGTCATCTGATGGTCGATCATTTCGGCAGCGAAGGCAAAATCGAAGCCCAGAAGATGCTCGAGCGGCGCGCCTTCGGCAAGAAGAATCGTCTGCTCAATGCCTTCAACGACGACGTCACGCATTGGCTGGACTTCTTCGCGTACACCAATTTCATGGATCGCGACGGCAAATTCCAACTGACGATGCTTTCGCACTCGAGCTTTGTACCGCTTGCCGCATCGATGGGACCGATGCTGCGCGAGGAAGCCTTTCACATGGGGACCGGAATTACGGGTTTGCGCCGCATCGCGAAGGCCGGCGTGATTCCCGTCGAGATTCAGCAGAAATACTACAACAAGTGGTTCTCAGGCTCACTCGATCTCTTTGGCACCGATCACTCGGGTTCGGCTCAGTGGGCTTACACCTGGGGTATCAAGGGTCGTGTCGATGAAGACAAGGCCGGATCCGGCGTCGACAAGGAGCACCTCAACGAGCGGGCGCGCCAACAATTCTACGATGAGGCGGCCGCGACGGTGGCGCGCGTCAACGAGGTCAATGCAAGCGAAACGCAGCTGTTCGTTCCCGACATGCGCTTCAATCGCAAGATCGGCGATTACGGCGGAGCGCGTTACGCAGTCGACGGACGCAAGCTGACGGAACAGGAGTGGGAAACCTACGCCCCAACCGTGCTTCCCACTGCCGACGACGAAGTGAAACTGAAAGAACTTTTCAAAAACCCCAACTGGATCGCACCGAAAGGGAACCTGGCATGAGTACGACGGTTAATGGAGCGGCGCAAGCGACGCCGTTTGGGCGCGAGGTTCGCGCCTTCGATGGCAAGCGCGTCATCAACTATTGGAAAGACGGCCACGTCGCCTTCGTCGAGATGGACGACCCGCCAGCCAACACGTATACCCATGAGATGATGCGCCAGCTCGACGATGCGATTCTGGACGCGCGTTTCGACACGGATGTGGAAGTGATTGTCCTCACCGGAAAGGGCGAGAAGTTCTTCTCCGCGGGGGCCAACATCGGCATGCTTAATCAGGTGACGCCCGAATTCAAGTATATGTTCTGCCTGCACTCCAACGAAACGCTGCAGCGGTTCGAACAGACGCCGAAGCTCGTGATTGCCGCGCTGAACGGCCACTGCGTGGGCGGCGGACTCGAGATCGCGATGGCAGCCGACCTGCGCATCGCGCGCAAGGATGCGGGCAAGATCGGGCTTCCCGAGGTCGCGCTCGGCGTTTTGCCCGGTACGGGTGGAACGCAACGGCTCGCGCGGCTAATCGGCAAATCGCGCGCGATCGAGATGATGACGACCGGAAAGACCGTCAGCTACGAGCAAGCCCTCGAGTGGGGCATGATCAACGATCTTTTCGAAGGCTCCGCCCAAGAGTTTCGCGAGCAGATCACCAATTATGCTAAGCAGTTCTGTTCGCCGAATAAAGCACCGATGGCGGTGGGACACATCAAGCGCAGCGTCCAAACCGGCGCCGAACTGCCGCTCCAAGACGCACTCGCGCTCGAACGCGAACTGCAATCGCTGCTCTTCAAGAGCGAGGACGCCAAAGAAGGCCTCGCCGCCTACAACGAAAAGCGCGTCGCCCGATTTAAGAACAAATAAAACGGGCGCGTCTTACGACGCGCCCGCCGGCAGGTGTTGGCACGGGTCCGATACGACGCTATCCTAGCACACTCCGGGGCTCGCGAGGATTTAAGAACAAATAACACGCTAGCGCTCACTTCACGCTCGCGCCTGCGCTGCGAACGACTACCCACTTGCCTGCGCGTTTCTCGAGGAGATCCATCCAGACCGACTCACCGCTGTCGTCTTTTCCGTTCCGAATCCGCTTTTCGGTGACTCCGCCATGGGCCACGGCAACATCGCCGTACGCCTGCACGTCGATCGGTCCAGTTTCGAATGACACCAGTTTGTCCTCGCCGGATTTAAAATCGTGCAAGACCTTCTGCTTCGTGATAATTTTGCCGGAGGTTCCGATCGTTACCCAGTCATCGGCGAAGATCTGGTTGAGCCTGTCGATATCACGGGCGATCATTGCATCGCCCATGCCCACTTCGACCTTTGTTATAGCCGCGATAACGGCCGGATCCTTTGATGGCACCGGAGCGTCATCACCTTTACCCATTGCCGCTGCGCCCCGCATGCCAAGGCCCGCCCACAAAACCAAACCCGAGAATAACAACAACACTGCGAACGACTGACTGAAAACGCCCTGTTTCAACTTGTTGCCTCCTTCGCGGTCATTACTGCACTCGCAGTATCCGAGAACGGAGAACCGCTGTCCATGACCCCCGAGGTCATGGGAGGGCGACGTCAGGTGGTTCGGTCGGGCGGCCATTTAGGGCAGCACGTGTGGTTTCATCGGCCGGAAAAAAGGTTTCGATGCGCATTTCCTGCAGAGCAACGTCCTGCGGCGATCCAAAGGTCGCATGCGTGGAAAACCAGCGCAGCGTGGAGTTGTTCGATTTGTAGTTGATGGTCAAAAATGGGGGAGGCGAATCGTCAATATCCGGCACGCGCCAGCGGCTGGGCACCGCCGGGTAACTGAGCAACTCCTCAAGAAAGCGCTTCATTGTCTCGTCGGTAGGATTAGCGATGACCGCACGATGCACGCGCGCTATGATGTGCGCCGCGACGCTCTCCCAATTTTCGATGAAAGGCCGGAGCCCCTTGGGATGAAATACGAACCGGACTCCGTTGTGCGGCTTCACGGAGTCGCCGATGGGGAAGCGCGCGAGGAAGTGCCGCATTCCGGAGTTCATCTGCAGCGTGTCCCAATATCGGTCGATGACGATTGCGGGGTACGGCTCCAGTTGGCTCAGCAGAAGGTCGATGGCTTGACGCGCCGCCTCCATCTCCGGTGCGTCAAGACTGGTGTGGCGATAGAGCGCTGCGTAACCCGCCGCCAGTAGCAGCGTATTGCGTTCCCGCAGCGGGATATCCAAGGCCTCGGCGAGACGCAGCACCATTTCCCGGCTTGGTTGTGCGCGGCCCCTCTCAACGCAACTCAAGTGACGGGTCGAGATATCGGCGTCGAGCGCTAGCGTCAGCTGGCTAATGCGTCGAGCAGCGCGCCAGCGGCGCAGCAGAACTCCAAAATATGCTCTAGGTGTTGTCTCGGAACCGGCGGCCGAAGAGATCATGCCCGATTATAAGAAGAATCCCTTGCCGCCCACAAGCAGCCATTTAGCCGACGAAGCAACCAGCCGCAAACGCGCGCTACTCCACGGTGATCACGAGTTTGCCGTTGACCAAGCCGGTTGCGCTCGCGTCGAGCGCGGCGACCGCTTCTCGCAGTGGGCGCTCGCCGGCGATCGCGACCTTGAGACGGCCTTGTTCTAGAAGCTCGAGCAACGTGCGCAATCCGGCGTGCGACCACAGTGGCGAGTCGAGGACGTAGACGTTCGATGCGGCGATCTTGCGTTGGGCGAACCAGTTCTCGTCTACCGCGCCGATCGTCGAAACGATGCGACCACCGGGACGAATCACCGCAGCCACGCCCTTGATCGCGCTGTCATCGTCGACGAGATCGAGTACCGCGTCCACGCCGGCGGGGTGCGAGGACTTCACCGACTCGACGACATTCTGACGATCGTAAGCAACGAACTCGTCGACGCCGAGCGAACGTGCAAAGACTTCGCTCGAGGCGCGCGCCGTGCCGATGACGTGCGCGCCGCGGTCGCGCGCGATCTGCACCGCAAATCCTCCGACGCCGCCGGTCGCGCCGAGGACCAAGAGCGTGGTGCCTTTGGCCACCTGTAAGGCTTCGAGCGACGCGAGCGCGGTCAGGCCG
>DATHOO010000106.1:0-12727 GCA_035484815.1 Candidatus Acidiferrales bacterium | reverse complement strand
TTCGGCGACTGGGTGCACTTTGGCGGCGTGCTGCCGTTGCTCGAGCCTTCCAACGCCTATGCGATCACACGCATCGGAGACGATTACGTCAGCTTGATGGAAGGATGCAGCGGCGTCGTTCCGATCTTCAGCGGCGTTCGAGCTCCCAGCGACGGAGCGAATCTCGGTGCGAGTCACTTCGGATTAAGGCTGGAGCGTTGCAACGGGCGCGACGTCCAAATCGAGCTTCCGGGACCGCTCGGCGAGGCGGTGCGACGCTTTGCTCCGTCGATCGTGCTTTGGACCGACTATCCCGAAACCGAAGGCCGTACGCCTTACCCGTTTCACACCAAGGCCCGCAACGTAGCGCGGTTACTGGTGAAACGTGAACGTCTCGCTTCCTTCGATCTCGCGCAGCCGCTGCAGAACGCGATCGATTTCACCCCGGACTCCGACATCGTTCGGCTCGTCGACGAACGGTTGGCGCGGTTCGCCGCGCCGCCGTCGCGTCTCGGCATGATCTCACGGCGTGGCGTCACCGCCGCCCGGAAGAACTGGGGCGACGGTTCCGAAGCGCGGGCATTCGTCGCGGCCATGCGCGGGAAGGCGGAGTGGGCGTTCATCTCGATGGACGAAGAGGATCTCGGCGAAGGGGTCGCTGGGTTCCGCGCTCTCTTCGCGGACATTGACCAACCTTTTGCTCGTCTCTTCAAAGCCGTCGCGCTACGTGTGGAACTCTTCGTCGGAATTCCGGCCGGACCGCTTCATTTTATTCTTGCTCGCGGAGGAGTGCCGGTCGTCGGGCTGTGGCTATCGCATCACCCCGACTGGTACGATGAGCCGAATCCGAACGCCGTGCATCTCATCGGTCGTTACGTTCGCGACCGCGGCTTCCATCGACGTCCCGCCTCGACGACCAAACCACCCTCCTTGCTGCACCGTATCGAGTATCTCGATACGGTCGTAATCGGTGTCGACGCAGTCGTCGAATCGGCACGAAAGGTTATCGGGTAATGCCCGGCGCGACCAGCAGCGCAACGATCGACAAACCGTTGAAGAGCGCGTGCGAGATCATCGGGGCGAAGGCGTTGCGCGTACGATAGTACACCGCGCAAAGCACGATACCGCCCAGCGCGAGCGGCAGTGCCGCGTAGATGTCGCCGTGTGCGATACCAAAGAGCACGCCGCTGAGCACGGCACCACCCCAGAAGCCGCCGTAGCGCAGCCCGAGGTTGAAGAAGAAGACGCGAAAGAACGTCTCTTCGGCAAAGGGGGCGAAGACGACCGCGAACGCGGCGAAGAGCGCGATCGTCGTCGGGTCGTGAAGCCCTTTGAAGATCTCGACGATGTCTTGCTGATGGCGGCTATGCGCGAGTGAGTCGATGAGCGAAGCGCCGCCGTTCGCAACGATCACCATCGCGACGGCTCCGACCAGCGAGGTTCCGAGCGCCGAAGCATTGGGCCGGCGAAATCCGAGTTCCCTGAGACTGAACTTCGAAAGCGCCGGCAGTGCGACGAGGACGATTGCCAGCAGCACGCCTTCCAAGACGAACTGCACGGCGATCAATGCATCGAACTCTCGGACACTGACCGCGGGGGCTCGGCTCGTTTTTATCCCCCCAATGAACGCCAGGACAAAAAGAAAGGCGATGAACGCGGCCAACAGCCACGTCCAAAATCCCGTGAAACTATTCTTCGGCCAGCGCGTCGGCCAGACGGGCGAAATCGCCGAGGTCGAGTCGTTCACCTCGTAGCTCCGGAGAGAGATTGCTGGAGAGAAGCGCTCGCAGGACCTCCGCGCGATCGATGTGGAGAGCGAGCGCGAGGGTATTGACGAGCGTTTTGCGCCGGTACGCGAACGCGCCGCGCACGACCTTCCAAAACATCGAGAGATTGCGCGGTCTGACCGCGGGTTCGGCGCGACGCACCAGCACAACGACGCTCGATTCGACTTTCGGCGGAGGAAAGAACGAGCCCGGGCGAAGATCGAACGCGATCTGCGCGCACATCGCGTACTGGACCGCGACCGAGAGGCTACCGTACGCATGGCTCGCCGGCGCCGCAACCAGTCGCTGGGCAACGTCTTTTTGCACCATCACGGTGAGCGATTCGGGTCCGTCTTCCATCTCGATTAAACGCAGCATCACCGGCGTCGCGACGTTATACGGCAGATTGCCCGCGACGCGCCAACGGTGCCCGGCGGACCAGGTGCGATAATCGAATTCGAGCGCGTCGGCTTGAACGATCTGCGCGCGCGAGAGATCGGGCCGCGAACGGAGCACCGCCACGAGATCCGCATCGATCTCGATCGCGGTGAGCTGCGCACCCGCGTTCAGAAGCGCAAGCGTGAGCGAGCCGGTGCCCGCACCGATCTCGAGCATCCGCGTTTCCGGCGGCGCGCCGGCAAGGCTCAGCGTCGCAATTCGCGACGCCGCCGAGGCATTCTCAAGGAAGTTTTGGGCGTAGCGTTTCTTTGGGCGCATTCCGGCCGCGGCGAGCAGCTTTCGGGGGCTCGACGCGCTACTCGGCACCCCGTTATCGTACGTTACTTGATTCGGTAAACCGTAACGTCGCGGCGACCGAAGAGCATCGCGCTATGCAGCGAGTCAAAACCGAGATCGATGCGGTGACCGACGATTGCGCCGCCGGTATCGCCGGCGACGGCAAAACCGTAGCCGATGATGTACAGTTTCGTGCCGAGCGGAATGATGCGCGGGTCAACGGCTACGATTCCGTATCCGGCGCGACGGCCGATCGCCGTCATCCCTCCACCGCCGGCAGAGTCCGCCGTATAGCCCGTCGCAACCATCTCCATCGCATCCATCACGCTGCGCGTCATCGATGCCATATGCGCAATGCCGTGAGCTTCAAACTCAGCCAGCGGCGAACTGCCGACCCCTTCGGCGACGACGCGCGTTTTCGGCGCGCGAAGAACCTTCGAGAAGAGCACGACCCGGTGGACGGGTCCGCCGTCCCGCTGTTCGTAGTGGACCCAGGCCTCGCGCGCGCCTGGCGACCCGGACACGATCACCTTAATGCGTCCCGGCGGGAGCAGAGGGTTCAACTGATGGATGGTCCGAGGCTCGATGGCGCGGTGCTCGACGCCGTTCCAAGTGAGCAGACCATTGCGATGCCACGTAACTTGAGCCGGCGCTCCGGGGGCGGTGGTGGCGGCTGCGGCCGGACAATAGATGCAAAACGTAGCGACGACGAGTGCAGCGCCCAAAAGACGTCCTATCAACCCGAGATTCCTTTCTTCTCCCGACTCGTCTCAAGGCCTCAGTCCTACACCGCGCAGAGAACGGACGATGAACTGTGAGTCGTGTGGTAGGGAAGCGGCGAAACGGCCGCAGGGTGACGGAACCGGATAACGCCAATTTTTGACAGCCTGCTTGCTGTTCTCAGGGCAGGCTAGTCTAGTAACTCGCGGACTATACCATACCCTTCTCGACGGCCTGATATGCCGGAAGTCGTTGACGAGCAGGATGATCCTGCCGCCGGGCTCTGGCAAAGATGAGGCGAAGAGAGGGGCCTATGGAACCGCTGCGCGTCGGGTTTTTTACGGAAATTTACCGACCGGTGGTCAACGGCGTGGTCGCGTCGGTTGAAGCGCTGGCCGATGGCCTGCGCGCTCGCGGGCACGAGGTGTACTGCTTTGCGCCGCGGATGCCGGGCTACGAGGAAGCCGACGGCCCCGTCTTTCGCATGCCCTCGCTGCCGCTCCCGACTCGAACCGCCTATCGGCTGACGCTACCGCTCGTGAGCCGGCGTAATCTTAACGGCGTCATCAAGCGGCTATCGCTGGTTCACGTTCACTCGCCGTTCGTTACCGGGTGGATGGGCCTGCGCTATGCGCGACGCTACGGCATGCCGCTCGTTTTTACGTATCACACGCAGCTCGAGGCGTATGCGCACTACATTCCGTTCGAACCGCGAGCGACGCGCTTTGCCGCGGCGCAGCTGACTCGAACGTTTGCCAACCATGCCGACGCCGTCGTGGTTCCGACTCCGGCGATGGCCGACCGATTGCGAGAGCTCGGCGTTACCGTCCGGATCGAGGTCGTTCCCAGCGGCATCGACGTCGCGCGGTTCGGCGCGGGTCGGCGCGATGAAGCATTGCGCGCTGGCGCCGGTGCAGGCCCGAGCGACCGGCTTTTGCTCTACGTCGGCCGCCTGGCGAAGGAAAAAAACATCGATTTGCTCTTCCGCGCGCTGGCATATGCCGGCGATCCGTCGCTCAAGCTGGTCGTCGCGGGGGAGGGACCCTTGCGCGAGGAGTTGGAGGCTTCTGCGCGGGCTCTCGGAGTTGCGCCGCAGACGACGTTTCTCGGCATCGTCCCTCGCAACGAGCTGCCCAACTTCTACGCCAGTGCCGACGCCTTCGTCATGCCGAGCACGACGGAAACGCAAGGGCTCGTCATCGCCGAGGCGCTTGCGGCCGGCGCCTACGTCATCGCGGCGGATGCACCCCAAAACCGGGACGTGCTCGGTGGCGCGGGGCTGGTCGTGCCGCCGACGCCGGAGGCATTCGCGGGTGCCTTCGGCGATCTAACTGCCCGGCCGGCGGAAGCGGCGCGGGCGCGAGAGGCCGCCGAAGGTTTTTCGCTCGAGGTTCAGATCGATCGGATCCTCGGGCTCTATGAGATTCTGTTGCGGCGCGTGCGCATCGCTTGACTCGAACATATGTTCGATTTAAAATGATGGGGTGGAGGCGACAGTCGGCTACGCGGCGGACGAACGGGGAAACGGTCTTGCGTACGCGCGCTTGACCGGCGGGAGGTCGCGTCGCCTGCTGCGGGTCACGTTTCAGGTCGGCAGCCGGCCGGTTACGGCTCGTGCGACGGGCTACGCGGCGTTGACCTCGGTCTCGCGAGCACTCTGCCGGCGCGGCTTTAAATCCGTGCGGTTCGTCGTCAGCGACGAGGAGTTCGCCGCGGAGATCGCGACCGGTCGGAACGTTACCAACGAGCTGCAACTCGCGTACGTAGCGCTTCGCTGCGCCCTTAACTCGCTTGCATCGTTCGCCGTGGATTCGGGCGGCACGGACGAATTGACACAACGGGCACGCGCGGAGGTGGTGCTGAACGTTGCGGCGTGAAGCTCGTTCGAATGACGCCGGCAGATTTACCGGTCGAGAGTCGCGCACTCGCTAAAGCGCTGCTCGGCTGCGTCCTCGTCCGCGACTGCGACGAAGGTATCACCGCGGGCCGCATTGTTGAGACTGAGGCATATCTCCCGGGCGATCCGGCATGCCATGCGTTCGGTGGCAGGAGCCTTCGTAACGCCACCTTGTTCGGGCCACCCCATCGCGCGTACGTTTATCAGATTTATGGCACCTCGTACTGCTTTAACTTATCGAGTGAGTGCGACGGGGAAGGCGCAGGCGTCCTGGTGCGCGCGCTCGAGCCGATCGAAGGTCTCGATCTGATGGCGCAACGACGTGGCACGTCGGTGGCTCGCGACCTCTGTCGTGGGCCCGGGCGGCTCTGCCGTGCGCTTGCTATCGATCGTTCCTTAGATGGGATCGACCTCTTCGAGCATCCTAACCTTTGGCTAGCCCGCGGCGCGGCGTCTCCTACGCGCATTCGCCGAAGTCCCCGGATCGGAATAACGCGGGCGGCTGAGCGCAGGCTGCGCTTCTACGCCGCCGGCAGCCCCTACGTGAGCGGACCGGCTCGCTTGAACCCGGCTTGAATGGCCCGACAGGGGTGTGCTATAGTGTGAGCGTCGCGTGGCGGTCGTTTGCCGACAGCCGTGACACCAATTGACATCCCCGTTCACGTCACCGACCTGATTGCGAAGGCAGCCTCGCCTCGCCCTCGGTCGCTAAACCTTGGCGCGAACGCTTCTAGAGAGAGATAGTCTTCTGCAAACGGAACATCGTCCGACCAACGAGCATCGCCTCAATAACGATATGCGCCCTCAACAGGGGGCCGGTGGACGCCGCCGTCGAGCGCGTCGCCGCCATCACTTCCCGCAACATCCTCCGCCATACCAGGATCAGGTTCCGCAAGTCGAAATGCCGCCGATTCAGACGGCCGCTCAGCTTAGCGAGAAGACGAAGAACGAACTGATCGAGATCGCGAAAGAACTCGAAATCGAGATCCCCACGCCGGCGAAGGTCAAAAAAGACGAGATCGTCACGCTGCTCGTGCAGGCGCAGATCGCGCGCTCCGGTGTCGAAATGGCCAGCGGCATCCTCGATGTCCTTCCCGAGGGATACGGATTCTTGCGTCGCGCCGGCTACTACATCGGCAACGACGACATTTACGTGAGCCAAACGCAGATACGACGCTTCGAACTTCGCCGCGGCGACATGGTCGAAGGCCAGACGCGCCGGCCTAAAGAAAGCGAAAAGTATTACGGGCTCATCCGCGTCGATACCGTCAACGGGCTCGATCCGGAAGCCATCAAAGGACGCCGCGTATTCGAAAAAGGCACGCCGATCTATCCGCAAGAGCGCTTCAGGCTCGAGGTGCGCTCGACGCAGCTCTCGACTCGCGTTATCGACCTCTTCTCGCCGATCGGCAAAGGTCAGCGCGCGCTGATCGTCTCGCCCCCGAAAGCCGGCAAGACGACGCTGCTCAAGAACATCGCCAACTCGATATCGATCAATCATCCGGACGCGCACATCATCGCGCTGCTCGTCGACGAGCGTCCCGAAGAAGTTACCGATATGCAACGGACGATCGATGGCGAAGTCGTCGCCTCCACGTTTGACGAACACCCCGAGAATCACACGGCCGTCGCCGAACTCGCGATGGAGCGCGCCAAGCGTCTCGTCGAGCTCGGTAAAGACGTCGTTATCCTTCTCGACTCGATCACGCGTCTCGCCCGCGCGTACAACCAGGTTGTCGCGAGTTCGGGACGGACGCTTTCCGGTGGTCTCGACACGGCGTCGCTTCACAAGCCGAAGCGATTCTTCGGCGCAGCCCGCAAGATCGAAGAGGGCGGCTCGCTGACGATCATCGCAACCGCCTTGATCGAGACCGGCTCGAAGATGGACGACGTCATCTTCGAGGAGTTCAAAGGCACCGGCAACATGGAGATCGACCTCACCCGGAAGCTCGCCGAGTCGCGTGTCTTCCCCGCGATCGACATCAAGCGCTCCGGAACTCGCCACGAAGAGCTGCTGCTCGCGCCCGACGAGATGCGCAAGCTCTGGATGCTTCGCCGCGCGACCGCCGTGCTCAATACCGGCGACATCACCGAGATCATTCTCGACAAGATGGCGCAGACGCGCACGAACGAAGAGTTCCTCCAGACGGTCACCAAAGAGGCGCTCTCGATGAACCGCGGCTACGAGGACGGCGGCAACGGGAAATACTAAGCTCTTGGCTTGGACGGCGCGTTACCTGCCGCATCGCGCCGCTCGTC
Source organism: Candidatus Acidiferrales bacterium (assembly GCA_035484815.1). Taxonomy (GTDB): domain Bacteria; phylum Vulcanimicrobiota; class Vulcanimicrobiia; order Vulcanimicrobiales; family Vulcanimicrobiaceae; genus Cybelea. The sequence goes on along the minus strand of DATHOO010000106.1, from coordinate 5,371 downwards.
GCGCCACCTCGGCCGTCCAACCCAAGGCGTGACGATCCCCGGCGTTCGGCTTAATAGATATCTCGCGCAGTGTGGCGTGGCGTCGCGGCGCGCCGCCGAGGAACAAATTGCGCGCGGATTCGTTTCAATTAATGGTGATATCGTCCGCAAGTTGGCGACGATCGTGCACGCCGGCGATCGCGTCGAAGTTAAGGGCAACGCGGTGGCCCCGCCGCTTGAGGCGACCTATCTCCTTTTGAATAAACCCTCGGGCGTGGTCACTACCATGCGCGATCCGGAGGGGCGGCGCACCGTCGCCGACTTGCTGCCTGACTCGCGCCGCGTGGTGCCAGTCGGCCGGCTCGACTATGCTACCACCGGAGTGTTGCTGCTGACCGACGACGGCGAGCTTGCGCATCGCCTGCTGCATCCGCGCTACGGTGTCGACAAGACCTACCGAGCCACGATTGCCGGGCGGCTTTCGCCTGCCGATGTCGGCCGGCTCAGTGAGGGGATTTCGCTTGGCGACTTTCGCGCCTCTGGCGCGCAGGTGCGCGTGGTGGCGAGGCAGCGAGACCGAAGCATTGTCGACGTAACCATCCACGAAGGGCAGAATCGCCAAGTCCGCCGGATGTTCGAAGCGTTGGGTCACCCCGTGCTCGCGCTGACGCGCACGCGCTTTGGGCCGCTGCGCCTCGGAGGGTTGCCGGCAGGACAGGTCCGCTCGCTAACCGGCCGGGAGCGCGCCGCGCTTGAGCGGCATCGCAGGCCGATGGGCGAACCGCCTCGTAGCAATTCGAAAACCGAAACCACTACAACCAGAGCAACTTGAGGTACGTCATGAACGCCCGCTTCACCATCGCAGCATCATCCGCCGCGCTCCTCTTTGCGCTCGGCCAACTTCCCGCCCTCGCGCAGTACTCCAGCGAGTTCACGCCGGCGAAGCTGCTCCAACAAGGGAAGACGAGCACTTCGATTGCAGGCACCGGCACGGTCGTGGTGCAGGTCCAGGTCAACGCCGACGGATCACACAAAGCGATCAAGGTAATTCACTCGAACAACCCGGGGAATAACGCGGCAGCGATGGATATCGCCCAGAGCTCGACCTACCGTCCCGCCCATCGCGGGTCGACGCCGGTCACCTCGTTTTACGATTTCACGCTGAGGTTTAACGGGAAGCTGGTCGTGAACGCGAGCGAAGAGGGCAGCAGCGCACCGACAGGTGGCTCGGTGAGCCCGGCAGCGGGCCAAGTCGCGGCCCTGATCCGCAAAGGCGAGTATGCCGCAGCGAAGTCGAAGGCGCAGGCCGAGCTGCTAAACTCTCCCGGCGACGAGTCGCTGCGGCAAATGCTTGGAATCGCGGCCTATAACAGCGCCGACTTCACTACCGCCGCTGAGGCCTTCGATAAGGTTCCATCGATCGGTTCCCAATATAAACCAATTGCGGCCGACAGCCTCGCCACCGCAGCCGTGAAGATGGCTCAGGACAATCCGACGCAGTCGCTCGAGTACGCGCAGAAGGCGGTTGCGCTCCAATCCTCAGCCGTCACGCACTTTGCGCTGGGCGTGGCCCAACTGGCCAACAATCAGAACGCCGACGCCGCGGCATCGCTGAAGGCTGCGCAAAGCGCAGCGATGAGCGATCCGAAGATCCCGACGTCAATGAAGGTGAAGATCGACTCGGAGCTCGTTCAGGCGGATCTGGCAAACCACGATCAGGCCGACGCGCAGACGGTTTCGGCCCAGATCAAGCAACTCGATCCGAATAGTACGGCCGGGTCGCAGGCGATGGGCGCGAGCTTGATCAAAGCGGGCAACGACGCGGTCGACCAGAAGGACACGACGAGCGCGCTCTCCGATTTCGATAAAGCGGCGGCTCTCGGCGATCCGCAGCTTTCCGTCACAGCGAACACGCTCGCTGCGTTTGCAATAGCGCGGAGCGAGAAGCCTGACTACAAGCGCATGCAAGCTTATGCAGAGAAAGCCTTGGCCATCAAGCCAGACGATGCGGCGGCGAATTTCGCCGACGGCATCGCGCTGACAGCCCAATGGGGCGCGAGCCACGACGACGGCACGAAGAAAAAGGCTGCCGCCGCTCTCGACAAGGCCGACCAGCAGGCCAAAGCGGAAGGCAATGAAGCGCTCTCGCTGCAGATCGAAACGTTCGCGAAAAAGAATCTCAACGCCACGCCGTCCGGCCAATCGGGGGGCGGCAGCTAACGCTACCAGGACTTTACTTGGGGGTAGGCCAATGGCTCGCCCTCACGGGGCGGGAGGCCGCCGCGGAACACAAGCTAGGGAGGGTCTAGAACGCCGTGTTTTCCGGATTTTTGGGTCTCATGCAGCAGGGCGGCTGGGATATGTGGCTGCTGTTGCTCATTTCGATCGTTGGTCTCGCCGTCGTCATCGAGCGCCTTGTCTTCTTTCAGACGCAGCACTCCGACACCAAGGGTCTGCTTCGCCAGATAGGAGCGAAAGTCTCAGACGACGACCTCGACGGAGCGATCGATCTTTGTAAAAAGAACAAAGGAATGCTACCGCGGATTCTCGAGTTCGGTCTTCGCCGCGGCGAAAAGAATCGTTCCGACATCACCGATGCGCTATCGATCGCCCTGATGGAGCACCTCAACTCCCTCGAACGGAATCTCGCGATCATCGGTACGATCGCGGTTATCGCACCGTTCGTCGGCCTCTTCGGTACGGTTTTGGGTATCATCCGGGCCTTCCAAGACATTGCGCTGAAGGGGAACTCGACACCGGCCGTCGTCGCCGCCGGCGTTTCGGAAGCGCTGATCACGACCGCGACCGGTCTGATCATCGCCGTCATCGCGGTGGTTTTCTTCAACTTCTTCAAGTCGCGCATCAAGAATTACAACCAGGAGATGATCGTCGCGGCAAACCAGCTCGCCGAGATGCTGCACTTCCACAACACCGGCGCGCCGATTCCGACCGATCTCTACCAGCCGACGAGAGCCGCTTCCAAGTAGTTTTTCGATAAGGTAACGTTGTGAGTCTACTTTCGTCGCAGCAAGACCAAGAAGTGATGGCGGAGATCAACATCACGCCGTTCACCGACGTCCTGTTGGTGCTGCTGATCATCTTCATGATCCTTGCAGCGCTCGTGGCACCTCCCGGCTTCGAAAAAGAACTGCCGAACAAGAATCCGAACTCGTCGTCGCAGAACAAGAACAAGAACGATATCGAGGTCGACGTCAATAACAAGGGCGTGATCTTCGTGGACGGCGTAAAAACCGACGACACGGGCATCTACCGTGTGATATACGACGCCGCGAAGAAGAAGCCGCATCATCACGTGGCGATCGTCGCCGATACAAAGGCGCCGTACGGCATCATCATCCGAATTCTCGATGCCGCCAAGCAGGCTGGTCTCGAAGACGTCGGTTTCGTTACCTCATAGAGGGGGGTTGATAGAACGTGGCCGTTTCCACCGGCGGAGGTGAAGATGAGGTAATGTCGACGATCAACATCACGCCGTTTACCGACGTGTTGTTGGTGCTTCTCATCATCTTCATCATCCTGGCGTCGGTTACCAAGGAGCCGAAGCTCCCCGACGCCTACAACAAGGATAAGGTCCAGCCGTCACAGATCGTCGTCATGGTCGACGAGCACAATCACGTCCAGATCGGCTCCAATCAAGTCTCGATCGGCGACATGAAAGCGGCTTTCGGGCAGCTTCAGGACGCCACGGACCATCGCTTCAAGAGCGTCATCATTAAGGCTGATCCAAGAGCCAGTTATGGCTTGATTCTGCAAGTAATGGATGCCGCAAAATCGGTCGATCTCACCGACTTCGGCTTGGCGAACCACGTGCAGAACACTCCGCCAGGAGTGAACCAATAGCCGATGGCAAAACGCGGCGGCTACATCACGACGGGCGAACGCGTCAGGAGCTTTCTGCTCTATGCGTTCATTATCTCGATCATTGCGCATCTGGCGATCGGCTCCATAATGCCGAACTTCACCAAGCACAGCGAGCAGCAAGGCCCCGAGCAAGTTACCGTCCAGAAGCGGCGCGTTGTCGTCCACACGCCGCCGCCGCCCACGCCGACTCCGCCTCCGACGCCGACGCCCCCGCCGCAGGCGACTCCCCCACCGCATCAGCAGAAGGTGGAGCAACCCAAACTCAAGGTTAACCTGGTTCACACGACGAGCAAGGCGGCCAGCGGATCGACCGAAAACACGGTGGCGCAGCCGAAAACGGGCACCGAGGAGGGGGCGCCGCAAGGTCAAGGCGCGGGCACTCCCGCTCCGGCTGCCAGCGTTGGCACTCCCAAGCCGGCCTGCGCCAACCCGAACGTGGAGGCCTCGGTCACCAATCCCGTACAGCCTGACTACCCGGAGTCGGCGCGCGACCTCGGCCTCGGCGCCGTCACCGTCAACGTCAAAGTGACGGTCGGGCCAAGCGGCAACCTTATCGGAGCTTCGGTGTACAAGAGCTCGGGTAACATGGCGATCGACCAGGCGGCTTTGCGTGCGGCTCGCGAGTCGAATTACTCTCCGAAGCTCGTGGATTGCCAGCCGACGCAGGGCGACTATCTCTTCCGCGCCGACTTCCAGCCCGACTAGCCAACCCGCACCTGATGAGTCATGAAGCGCGTTCCGCGTTTGCTGCTCATCGCGTTCGCGCTCTCGCTGCTGGCGCACTTGATTGTCGCGCTCATACTGCACCCGCCGACGCCGACTCCTGAGAATCAAGCCGAGGTCGTTTCGATCGAACACCGCCCCGCGTCGATCGCGGTGACGAAGGTCCCTACTCCTCCCCCGCCGCCGAGGCCGAAACCCGCGCCCCGCGTGGAAAGCTCGGCGCACCCGGCGCGTAAAGGCCCCGGGCCGGCGCCTGCGCCGGGCGGAGCCGGCCCCGCCGCGCCGACGCCGATCGCCGCGACCCCGACGCCGCAGCCGGTGCGAACGTCGAGCTTGGGATGCGCGCAGGCGAATACCCAAGCGGTCGTCGTCGCAACGCCGGCGCCGCCCGATATCCCCGTCGGCGCCCGGGCCTCCGGCACGAACGGCACGGCGCTTGTGAGCGTGCAACTCGACGCGAACGGTCAGGTCTCGGGCACGAACGTAACGCAGAGCACCGGTAACTCGTCGCTCGATCTCGTTGCGGTGGCAATGGCCCGTGACTCCCGCTACACTCCGGCGCTGCACGATTGCAAGCCGGTCGCGAGCGCGTATACTTTTAGCGTGAAGTTCGTGGCGTGGTGATGACGTTTACACAAGCGCTCGTTCTCGCCCTATTGCAAGGCGTCAGCGAGCTCTTTCCGGTCTCGAGCCTTGGCCACACGATCCTCGTTCCGGCGTTGCTGCACTGGCATAACATCGATCGAGCGAATCCGTCGTTTCTCGCCTTTGTCGTGGTCTTGCATTT
>DATHOO010000105.1:0-14662 GCA_035484815.1 Candidatus Acidiferrales bacterium | reverse complement strand
TCGCCCTTCCCAGATTGCAAACCTGGAGGCTGATCGCTTGCTGCTAAAGCCTAAGTGCCGGGGCTCCGCCCCGCGCCCGCCCTTGAGTGCTGCCGACTGGCCGCCCGCGCCGCCCGGTTACGGCTCGCTGCCCTCAGGATGACAAAGGCTTACAGGGATGCCTTGACGCAGCGCGGCAGTCCCGCGTAATCGGGGACGATCGAAACCGCCGCGCCCGGAAACGCGGCATACGTCATCTCGGCCAATGCTTCGATCGTCGGGGGCGCCGCTTCGAGGAGCACCAGCGAGGGAGTATCGAGCAGCGTTGGCAGCTCGCGGAGCAGGCGACGGTAGAGCGCGAGACCGTCGGAGCCGCCGTCGAGCGCTTCGGGCGGCTCGAACGAAACAGGGTCGGGCGGCTGGGGAAGATCGGCGCTCGGGATGTACGGCAAGTTTGCGACGATAACGTCGAACCGCTTCCCGCGGAACACCTCCGCCAGATCGCTGACCTGAAAGTTGCAGCGGTCGGAGACACTCAAGCGACGCGCGTTTTCGGTGGCGAGTTCGACTGCGGCCGGTGACAGGTCGGTGCCGTCGACGAGCGCTTGCGTTTCCGCTGCAATGCTGCACGCGATCGCTCCGCAGCCGGTGCCCACGTCGAGCACGCGCATCGGCCCGGCGATAAATCGAAGCGCTTCCTCGACGAGAAGTTCGGTCTCCGGCCGCGGAATGAGGACGCTTTGGTTTACCAGAAATTCGCGTCCATAAAAGCCGGCCGTACCGAGGATGTAGGCGATCGGCTCGCCCGCGTTCCGTCGCGCGCAGAGACCCACGAAGTTGCGCGCGTCATCTTCCAGAACCGGGGCTTCGCCATTCGCCAAGATCCAAGCGCGCTCGCGCCGCAGCGTGTAGGCTAGCAGGAGTAATGCATCGGCGCGCGGCGAGCTTGAGCTCGCGACCGCCGCGGTGCCGCGCGCAAGCTGCTCGGCAACGCTCAATCGGCGGTTTCGCCGGCGAGCCGCCGCGCTCGCTCGTCGGCGACGAGCTCCTCGCTGATTTGGGCGAGATTGCCATCCATCACGCCGCGGATGTTTCCGAAGCTGCGGTTGATCCGATGGTCGGTGATGCGATCTTGCGGAAAGTTATAGGTACGAATCTTCTCGGCGCGTTCGCCGCTGCCGACTTGCGACCGGCGCATCGAGTCGACGGCCTCTTCCTGCTCCCGGCGCTTGCGGTCGTAGATCGTCGCGCGAAGCATCTGCATCGCTTTTTCGCGGTTCTGCTGCTGCGAACGCTCCTGTTGCGACGCGACGACGATGCCGCTCGGAAGGTGGGTAATGCGGATCGCCGACTCGGTCTTGTTCACGTACTGGCCGCCGGCGCCCGAGGCTTTGAACGTATCCACTTGCAGATCTTGCGGCTTGATTTCGACGTCAACGTCGTCCTCGACTTGAGGCAACACGGCAACCGTCGCCGTGCTGGTATGGATGCGTCCTTGCGCTTCGGTGGTCGGAACTCGCTGGACGCGGTGGACGCCGGATTCGTGCTTGAGAAAGCGATACGGTTCGTTGCCTTTGAGCGCGAAGACGATCTCTTTATAGCCGCCGGCCTCACTCGAGCTCTCCGAAACGAGCTCGGTCTTCATCCCTTGGGCCTCGGCGAAGCGCATGTACATTCGCGCGAGATCGCCCGCGAAAATCGCGGCTTCGTCGCCACCGGTGCCGGCGCGAATCTCAACGAAGACGTCCTTAACGTCGTCGGGGTCGCGCGGAATCATCAGCTGGGCGAGTTCGGCATCGAGTTCAGCGACTCGTTCGCGCAAGCTCGCATTCTCTTCTTGCGCGAGCTCGCGTAGCTCGCGGTCGCCCTGAGCGATCAGCTCGTCGTTTGCCTCGATTAGCTCGCGCGCATGAGAAAGCTGCCGGTAGACTTGAACCGTCGCTTCCAGCTGCGCGCGTTCTTTTACGAGCGTCGTATAGCGCGTTTGATCGAAGCTACCGCTGGGATTGGCAAGCTGCGCGTCGATCTCGTCGAAGCGCCGCGCCATAGAACGCAGACGGTCGATCAGAGAGCGGTTGCCGCCTTCTTCGCCTCGCGGGCAGTCTTGCGGGCCGCGGCTTCCTCTTGCTTCTTGCGAGCAGCAGCCGAGCGCTGGTTGAATTTGTCGACTCGGCCGGCGGTATCGACGAGCTTCTGCTGTCCGGTGAACAGCGGATGGCAGGCCGCACAGATTTCAACCGAAATCTCGGGCAGCGTCGAGCCGGTAACGAACGTGTTGCCGCAGGCGCAGTGCACGCGCGCCTCCGGGTACCACTTGGGGTGGATCTTGGTCTTCACAGCCTCTGCATTATACCAAGGGTGTCAAAAGGAGCCGCCTCCGCGGCCCCCAAAGCCCTAACAGGTGAAGTCTTCTCCCATTCTCACCGCCTCCGCGGCTGGCGCCGCTCTCGCGACCGTTCTCTTCGCCGGGGCACCCGGCTCGCGCAGCGTCGCGGCGGCGGCAACGCCGCCCCCAACACCGCCGCCAATCGGCGGTACGCCCGCCACGCCGGCGCCCACCGCATCGCTCTATCCGGCGCCCGGGGTTACACCCACGGTCATGCCGGCGTACAAACCAACGCCGAGCCCGCCGCCGAACGCCCGCAAAGGACTCGACGGTGTTTGGGAAGTCGCGATTCAGCATCCCGCGACGACCGATTACTCGCACTTCGCCATCAAACAGGAAGGCGACGCGCTCAACGGCACCTATCTTGACGCGCACGGCAAGAAGTTTCCATTGGTTGGGACGGTCGATGGCCAAAACGTTCGGCTGATCGTTACGATGCCGAACGGAACGACGATTCTCATGGAAGCCAGGCTCGACGGGACGACCGACATGATCGGTATGGTCACCCTATCGGACGCGCAGGTCCCCTTCACCGCCGCCTATCGGGCTAAGGAGAAGTGGATAGAGAACGTCAGTCCGTCAGCCGGCGGCATCCCGTCATCGAACGGAAGTTACACCCCGCCCTAGGACTGGTTGGCTAGGCGTTCCTCGACGTAGGGAACGAGACCGCCGGCATCGATCAACGAGCGCATAAACGGCGGAAACTCGGCCGCACGGTATTCGGTACCGCGCGTCACGTTCCGCACGACGCCGCTTGCCGGTTCCAGCTCGATTTCGTCGCCCGACTCGATGCCGTCAACGGCCTCGGCCGATTCGAAAATCGGCAGCCCGATGTTGAGCGCATTGCGATAGAAGATCCGCGCGAAACTCTTCGCTATCACCGCCGAGGTTCCCGATCCTTTGATCGCGATCGGCGCAACCTCGCGGCTCGATCCGCAACCGAAGTTCGTATCGGCCACGATAATGTCGCCTGGCTTCATCCGCGCGACGAACTCCGGATCGAGCCCTTCGAGCGCGTGCTTCCCGAGCTCCGTCTGGTCGGTGATGTTGCAATACTTGCCGGGAATGATCACGTCGGTATCGACGTTCTTTCCGTATTTGTGTGCGCGCCCGCGCAGCGACGATTCCATTATTCGGTGTAGGCTCCAGTTAAGAGTGATACGTGCGAGGACGTTCTGACTGGGATATCGATTTCAGCGATCGTGCGGGGATCGGTGATGCGCCCGGTGAGCGCCGACGCGGCACACGTTGCCGGCGATGCCAGATAGATCTCGGCTTTCGGCGAGCCCATGCGGCCAACGTAGTTGCGATTCGTCGTCGAGATCGCGCGTTCGTTGTCGCCGAGGGTTCCCATATGGCCGCCGAAGCAGGCGCCACAGCCCGGAGTATTGACCGCGCAGCCGGCCGCGGCGAGGGTCGTCAGAATGCCCTCTTGCGCGGCTTGCATCCAAACCTTCTGTGAACCTGGGTTCACGATCACGCGAAGACTCGGCGCAATCTTCCTGCCGTCGAGCATTTGCGCGACGATGCGAAGATCGTCGATGTAACCGTTCGTGCAAGAACCGATGAAGACCTGATCGACCGGCAGGTCTTCGCGCGTGACCTCGGAGATGGGGTGAACGTTGTCGGGCGTATGCGGGCAGGCAACTTGCGGCTCGAGCGCAGAAATGTCGATCGATATCACCCGCTCGTAGACGGCGTCGGCGTCTGCTTTTTCGACGATGAATGGCCGCTCGGTACGTTCTTTCACATAGGCAATCGTCTTAGCATCGGCATGGAAGATGCCGTTCTTCGCCCCGGCTTCGATCGCCATGTTCGCCATCGTGATGCGGCCGGTAATCGAGAGCTCGTCGACGGTCGTTCCGTGATATTCGATCGCCCGGTAGGTCGCGCCGTCGATGCCGAGCTCGCCGACGGTGCGCAGCATGATATCTTTCGCGTAGACCATCGGCCCGGGCGTTCCGCTGTATACCAGCTTGATCGAGGCCGGCACCTTGAGCCAAACTTCACCGAGCACGAAAGCCGCGGCGATATCGGTCGAGCCCATACCGGTGGCGAACGCACCGAATGCGCCGTACGTACAGGTGTGCGAGTCGCCGCCGACGATCAGCTCGCCCGGCGCGACCAGGCCCTCCTCCGGAAGCACCACGTGCTCGATGCCGCCGCGGCCGACGTCGAAGAAGTGTTCGATCTTCTGCTCTACGGCGAACTCTTTCATCACTTTTGCAAGCTTTGCCGACTGCGCATCTTTGGCGGGAACGAAGTGGTCGGCAACCAGCGCGATCCGGCTCGGATCGAAAACCTGCTTGGCTCCCTTCATGCCGCGCATCACGCTGATCGCGACCGCCGCGGAGAGCTCGTTGGCCAAAACGAGATCGACCTTGGCGTTGATGATTTGGCCTGGTTCGAGGCTCGCAACCCCGGCGTGCCGGGCGAGGATCTTCTCGGTAAGTGTCATGCCCATGATACGAGCATTATAAGGCGAAGGAAGGCCCGGAACCTACCGATGATACAGCACGAGCGAGAATTCGGCTTCGAAACGCGCGCACTCCATGCGGGTACGCCGCCCGACCCAGCAACCGGCTCGCGCGCGGTGCCGATCTACCAAACGGCGGCATACGTCTTCGGCTCCACCGAGCAGGCGGCGGAGCTCTTTGCGCTGCGTTCCTACGGGCACATCTACAGCCGTATCAGCAATCCCACGGTTGCCGCGTTCGAAGAGCGCATGGCGAGCCTCGAAGGTGGCCTTGGCGCGGTTGCGTTCTCGAGCGGACTGGCGGCACAGCTCTGCATCGTACTCTCGGTCGCGCAAGCCGGCGATCATCTCGTCTGCACCCAAAACGTCTACGGCGGCACCGTCACGCAGCTGAGCGTGACCGTTCGACGGATGGGGATCGAAACGACGTTCGTGCCGGTTGACGATCTCGACGCGGTGCGGAATGCGGTTCGCCCCGAAACGAAATTAATTTTCGTGGAGACGATCGGGAATCCGTCCGGCGTTCTTGCGGATTTGCGCGCGACCGCGGATCTCGCCCATGCATGCGACGTCCCGCTCGTCGTCGATAACACCTTTGCGACGCCCTATCTCTGCCGGCCGATCGAGCATGGCGCCGATATCGTGGTCCACTCCGCTACGAAGTTCATCAATGGCCACGGAACCACAATCGGCGGGGTGCTCGTCGAGTCGGGGAAGTTTCCGTGGTCGAATGGACGCTTTCCGTTGCTCTCCGAGCCCAGCCCCGGCTATCACGGTAAGGTCTTCACGGAAACGTTCGGCGAATACGCGTTCTTGATGCGCGCGCGCGCGGAAGTGCTGCGCGACATCGGCGCGCAGATGTCGCCGATGGACGCGTGGCTCCTCTTGCTCGGACTCGAGACGCTCGCACTGCGCATCGAGCGTCACGTGAGCAATGCCAGCGCGATCGTGGCGTTCCTCAAAACGCGCCCTGAGGTCGCCTGGGTTCGCGAGCCGGCGCTCGGATCGGTCTTTACGTTCGGCCTGCTCGGCGGGCGCGACGCCGGGCGTCGCTTCATCGACGCGCTCGAGTTGTGGAGTCATCTTGCCAACGTCGGCGACTCAAAGAGCCTCGTAATTCACCCTGCTTCGACCACGCACTCGCAGCTTTCGGACGGTGAGTTGCAAAAAGCGGGTGTCGAACCCGGTTCCGTTCGTCTCTCGGTCGGGCTCGAAGACGTCGACGATTTGATCTGGGATTTGGATCAGGCGCTGCGAACGAGCGCGGAATGATTCTCACCAGCGCTGCGCAGCGAGGCGAGTTGCTCGAGCGCGCACGCACGATTGCGATGGTCGGCGCATCGAGCAACCCGTTACGGCCGAGTTATACCGTCTTCTCGTACTTGCGCCGCCAGCCTGGCTACGACGTTGCGCCGATCAACCCCACGATCCACGATGTCGATGGCGTCGAGGCCTTTCCGTCGCTAGCTGCTTACGCGGCGCAGCGCGGTGCGCCCGACGTCGTCGACGTCTTTCGCAGGCCGGCCGAGCTCGTTGCCGTCGTCAACGAAGCGATCGCGGCCGGCGCAAAGGCGATCTGGTTTCAGTACGGCGTCGTCAACGACGAGGCGATCGCGCTCGCGGATGCCGCGGGCCTGGACGTCGTCGTCGATCGCTGCATGAAGGTCGAGCACGCGCGCTTTTGCGGCGGCCTCTCGATGGGTGGGCTGAATAGTGGTATCATCACGTCAAGATGGCGGCCCGCGACGGCGGCCACGACGCGGGAGGAAACGCAGTGAGACTTTCGCCCCATTTTCGCTTCGCATCAGTAACGTTCGCCACCGCGGCAGCGCTTTCGGGCTGTGGCGTGAACGCGCCGTCCGCTGCGGCGCTACCCTTGCAGCCCGCGCCGCTTGCCGGCCGCGCCGCAGGGAGTTCGTCGTGGATGCTGCCGGAGGCCAAGGGTGAAGACTTGCTCTACGTCTCCGATAACTGGATCAAGGGTCAAGTATTCGTGTTCAGCTATCCGGGCGGCAAGCGCGTCGGAACGATCGGCGGCCTCAACATGCCCAGCGGCGAGTGCGTCGACCAGCGTGGCGACGTTTGGGTCGTCAACCTTTCACCGGAAGAAATTGTTGAGTACGCGCACGGCGGCACGACGCCCATCGCAACGCTCGCGGATCCCGTTGAAGGTTTTGGATGCGCTATCGATCCGAGTAGCGGTGATCTCGCGGTAGCGAGCCTGGATCCCGCGCAAGTTGCGGTGTACAAAGACGCCGCCGGCACGCCAACGATTTACTCCGACTCCAACGTTGCAGGGTTCTTCTTCTGCGCCTACGACAATCGGGGAGATCTTTTTGTCGACAGCGCCAACGCCCGCCACGCGCTGGCCGAACTACCCAAAGGTGGAACCGAGATCATTACAATCGCGTATCCTGACAATTCACCTTTGGGCAACATGCAATGGGACGGCCAATATCTGGCGGTCGAAGAACGAATCAACGGCAACCGAGGTCCCGCGACAATCGACCGCGTGCAGATCGCCGGCACAACGGCGGCAATCATCGGGTCCGTTCACCTCTACGGCAACCGTGATAAGCAAGACGGCAATGGCGTTCAGTTTTGGGTTCAGAACGGCCATATCGTAGAGCCCATCCCGTCGCGACCCGGTGCCGATCGCACGGTATCCATCTGGGATTATCCCGCCGGGGGCAAGGCCATCGCCTCGTTCCGAGCGCGCCATTCAATGTCTCTGACCGGAACGGTGGTTAGTCTGAAGCAGTAAGCTACGCCGGCGTGACGAGAGAGGAAGCGTTATGAAAGTTTCCGCGTACCAGTTCTCGGGCGTGCTCATCGCGACATCAATCCTTTCCGGCTGCGGTCCGGGGAGCTCACCGGCGATCATGCCGGCGGCGAGAGCGCTTGACACTCCCAGTCGCTCGGGATCGTGGATGCGCCCGGAAGCCGAGGGCGAGAACCTGCTCTATGTCACCGACAGCTGGACGACCGGCAAAGTCTACGTCTTTTCGTATCCGATGGGTAAACACGTCGGCACCTTAACCGGATTCTATTTGCCTTCGGGAGAGTGCGTTGACAAACGCGGCGACGTTTGGCTCCTGAACCTATCGCCCGCTGAGGTCATCGAATACGCCCACGGCGGCACGTCACCAATTGCCACGTTGAACGATCCAACGAAGGAAGGAGTTAGCTGTTCGGTTGACCCGACAAGCGGGGACCTCGCGGTAGCATCTGCGCATCCCGCGGAAGTCGAGATCTACAAACACGCAACAGGCACTCCGACGATCTACTCCGACCCGGATGTCCCGTCGTTCGACGCCTGCACCTATGACGACCATGGTAATCTCTTCATCGTCAGCAGCGGCGCGTCGCATCCGCTGGCCGAATTGCCCAGCGGTGGCAACAGTATCCTCGCCATCGCGTTTCCGGCCTTCTCACTCGGAAACATCCAGTGGGACGGCCATAACCTTGCGATGAGCATATTCGGGGGTAGTCGAGGACCGGCGAAGATCCTCCGCGTACAGGTCGTCGGCGCGAGCGCACGTATCGTCGGCAAGACGTACCTGTATGCAAATCGGGACAAGCAGGTGGGTGGCGTGCAGTTTTGGATCGCCGGCAATCGAATTGTGATGCCGAGCCAAGCTCGAATCACGGATACGGTAATCGGCGTTTGGAGCTATCCCTTTGGGGGCGATCCGGTTAACAGGCTCCACGCTTGGCACTCCTACTTTTTGTCGGGGGTCACGGTTAGCCCCAAGCGGTAACCTCTTCAGCGTCGAGCGAACAGCCGCGCGGCGGCGCATCGACCTCGCGACCGAGTAAGACGAGTCCCTCGGCGGCTTGAAGACCAAGGTCTTCGGTTTGGATTGCGATGCACGACGAGCGATTCGCGAGATCGACGTGTAGCAACGCGCCCAGCTCCCCGTTCGGCAGCGTGGCGCGGTCGGGAGCGACGACGCGCGTACGCAGCCACGGCGGCGACGCCTTGTATCCCGCCGGCGGCGCAACATCGTAATATTGCGACGTGAGTTCCGTCATGCCGTACTCGGAGATAATTGCGTGAGCGCTTAGCGTGAAGCGATCGCGTAATTTTGCGTGAAGCTCTTCGCGATCGATCTGGCGCGTGCGTCCCTTGAAGCCGCCGGTCTCCATCACCCGCGAGCCGCTCGGCAGCACGAAACGCGAGCCGTGTGCGTCCATCGCATCGAGCACGTTGACCAACGCAAATGCGGTTGCGGCAACGCAGACTGGCTCTTGCTCCTGGATCGCTTCGGTGAGGTCGGCCTCGAACTCGCCGGCGAGCAGCTCATCGTTGCGCAGGTACCATTTCGCTCGTCCGTCGCCGCGCTCTTTGGCGACGCGCGCCATCATATAGCCCAGCGACGAGCGTTCGCGTTCCGCCGGATTCGGCACGAGGTTGAAATAACGAAGCCGCGCGCCGTCAGCGAGGACGAATCGATCGAAGCCCGCAAGCAGCACCGCATCGTAGAGCGCGGCAGTTTCCATGTAGTGCAGACCGCCGACACCCCGTGTCGTACCGCTTGTCTCGAACGTCAGCGCCGCCTCGTGCGGGTCGAACGTCGTTAGCGCGGCCTCTTTGAATGCCGCAGCTGGGACGCCCGGAATTTGCTCCCACGTCGGCGGCGACGTTAGACCTAGGCGCTCGCAGTAGCGCGCGTAGGGCGCATTGTAGCGCAGCTGGTAGGCGAAGAGACGTAGCGCGAGGTCGTTGAAGGCGCCATCGCTCAGCATTTCGCCACGCCGATGCCACGCATCGATGATGCCGAGAATCTCGGCATCGAGCGCTTGCGATTCAGCTTGGTAGCTTATCGTCATCTCTTGCGCGCCCTTCCTTCGTCCTTCGTGAGGACGAGGGGTCAGGATGACGGGGTCATGAGTTCGATGAGCGAGAGTTCGGCGGCGTCGCCGGGGCGAACGCGCGTCTTGGTGATGCGCGTGTATCCGCCGGTTCGGCCCTTGAGCGCGGGCGCAATCTGCTCGACGAGCTTCTTCACCACGGCGGGTTCGGTGATGAACTCCGCCAGTTGCCGGCGCGCAGCGAGATCGCCGCTCATCGCCGTCGTGATCAGCCGCTCTGCGACTCGGCTGATCTCCTTCGCCTTGGCTGAGGTCGTTTCGATCTTTTCGTGCTTGAAGAGCGAGGTTGCCAGATTGCGCAGTAACGCCTTGCGATGACCATCGGTCCGCGAGAGACGCTTGTAGGCGATTGAATGCGGCATCGTTTCGTCGCTACGCTTGGCGCAGCGACAGCCCCCTCTCTGCTAAGACTTGCTTGATCTCGTCGAGCGATTTCTTACCGAAGTTGCGCATCTTCATGATTTCGTCCTCGGTCAAATCGAGCAGTTCGGAGACCTTCGAAATGCCGGCTCGCTTGAGGCAGTTGAATGACCGCACCGACAGGTTGAGCGTCTCGACCGGAATGTCCCATTCGTTCGGCGGCGTCTCGGGTAAGGGCTCCGCCCGGTTGGTGAAGGAAACGAAGAGGTCAAGCTCTTCCTGCATGATCGCTGCGGCCGTGGAGAGTGCGTCGTCGGGCGTGATCGAGCCGTTTGTCTCCAGTTCCACCGTCAGGCGGTCGTAATCGACGCTTTGACCGACGCGCGTGTCATCAACGGTAAAGTTCACCTTGCGGATCGGCGAGAAGATCGAATCGATTGGAATCAAGCCGATCATGTGCTCGACGTTGCGCTGGCGGTCGGCCATGACGTAGCCGCGGCCTTTCTCGACGCCGATCTCCATTGTCAGCTTGGCATCCTTCGAGGAGAGCGTGGCGAGCCGGTAGCTCGGGTCGAGAACCTCGACGTCGGCGTCCGGCACGATGTCGGCGGCGGTCACGTCACGAGCTCCGCTAACGGAGAGCGTCAGCACTTTGGGCTCATCGCTGTTGAGTTTCACCGGCAGCCCTTTGAGATTGAGCATCAGCGCAATCGTATCTTCGGCCATTCCGGGAATCGTCGAGAACTCGTGGAGCACGCCGTCAATCTTCATGTAGGTGACGGCCGCTCCGGGAATCGAGCTCAGCAGCACGCGCCGCAGCGCGTTGCCGAGCGTAATCCCAAAGCCGCGTTCAAGCGGCTCGATTACAAACTTTGCGTAGTTGTCGCGACGCTCGCGAACTTCGATGGTCGCGCCGATCGGCGCTTCCAGCACGGTGGTCATCTGGTCTGTTCTGTCCTTTGTTGCTGCTTACGTTATCCGCCGCGCTCTGGAGGAGACGCAACGATCGGACGCCTAGCAGCGGCGTTGGGTTGTTCTTAGCTCGGCTTCCGGAGCCGAGCAAATCTGGTTTAGGATCGTAAATCTAGCGTGAGTAGTACTCCACGATGAGTTGTTCGTCGACTGGGGTGTCGATCTGTTCGCGCGGGGGCGGTTGGAGCACTTTGCCGGTTTTCTCTTGATCGTTCCATTCGAGCCACTCCGGCGGACGGCGGCTCTGCGCAACCTCGAGGTTCGACCCGAAGATCGGGGACTTGAGGCTCGCAGGCGCGATCGAGATCACGTCGCCAACCCGTACGATGTACGACGGGATATTGACGATGCGACCGTTCACGCGAAAGTGCCGGTGCGTGACGAGTTGCCGCGCTTGAGCTCGGCTGCTCGCCAAATTCAATCGATAAACCACGTTGTCGAGCCGGCGCTCGAGCAGCTGCAAGAACGTCCGGCCCGTTTGACCCGGTACGCGCGCGGCTTCGCGGAAGTAGTTCTCAAACTGGGTTTCGTGCACGCCGTAGTATCGGCGCATCTTCTGCTTCTCGCGCAGCTGGCGACCGTATTCGGAGACTTTCGTGCGCGATTTGCCGGTCGTCTTTTGGCCCGGAGCCGTGCCCCGACGTTCGACGGCGCAATTGCGCGAAAGGCAGCGGTCGCCTTTGAGGAAGAGCTTAATTTTCTCGCCGGTCTTGCTGGCGGCCGTTTCGCGACGGCAGAGGCGACAGACCGGCCCGGTGTAGCGCGACATGCTGCTCCTATACCCGGCGGCGCTTTGGCGGACGGCAGCCGTTATGCGGAATCGGCGTCACGTCTTTAATCATCGTGATTTCGAGCCCGGCGGCTTGCAGCGAGCGAATCGCGGCCTCGCGGCCGGCGCCGGGCCCTTTGACCAGGACCTCGGTGGACTTCATGCCATGCTCCATCGCCTTGCGCGCGGCGGCTTCGGCGGCCATCTGCGCGGCGAACGGCGTGGACTTCTTCGACCCCTTAAACCCGAGGTTGCCCGCGGAGGCCCATGATATGACCCCGCCGTGGGGATCGCTTATCGTGACGATGGTATTGTTAAACGAAGCGTGCACGTGGGCGACGCCCGCTTGGACGTTCTTTACCTCGCGCTTCCGCCGCGATTTCGCTTGCTTCTTGGCTGCCAAAGTTTCTCCCGATTTTGGGCGTGATGTGCCGCTGGCGCTCAAACGGGCGCCAAGGGAGTATCTTACCGTAAGTGCCGAAGCCGGGTCAATAAAGCAGCGGGGCCCGGCCATCGGCCGAGCCACCGCTCACTCGCTTCGCTAAGCTGTCCTTCGACTGCGCTCGCTGCGCTCAGGATGACGGAGTTAAGGGTAGAGCATTCGGAAGCCGATGCCCGCAAACGGCCCGTTGTACGAGCGGTTAACCGGCGCGTTTGACTTGTTCGACCAGCTGTCGCCCATCCAGCCGGCTTCGATGAAGACGGGCGAATTGCCGAACGCGTACTCAAGGCCGGCTTGATATTTCAGGATGTTGTACGCCAGACTGAACTGCGCTGATGTGGTGGTGGCTGCGTACGAGCCTCGGACGTCCGGATAGTACCAGATGCTGCCAAAGTACGAGAAGTTGTGGTTGAGATCCGGCAGCTTCTCGCCGCCGAAGCCCCACGAGCTCATGTTCGGGTAGCCGTAGTTGGTTGAAAGCCACATGTACCCGACACCAATGTAAATCCTCGGCTGCAGCACCCGAACGGCAAGCTTCACTTCGGCTATTTGGTCGTTGAGGGGGGTCGTCGTCATAACGGGCGAGCTCCCGGCACCACCGATGGTCGTTACGTAACAGTCGGCACCGAAGGACGTCACGCCCCCGCTCGTGGTCGTCGTGCAGTTGTGCGGGTACTGCCACCGCTCGTAGGTTCCGGCGAGCATGAACGGGATGTTCGCCACAACGAACTCACCGGCGCCCCGAATCGCGTACGACGTGTTACCGGTATTCCCCGGGCTAAACTCATTGTAGATGCGTGGATCGATGATGTAGTCGCCCGCCACAAAGACCTCGTTGAGCGCCGGCCGGGGCGTTGGCGATGGCGGTGGTGGCGGTGGGGCAGATGGCGGCGGGGGAGCCGGACTGGGCGGCGGCGTCGCCGGAATGTACCGCACGACTACCAAACGCCGATCCGGAACCCATTGCACGTAGGCCCCCATGCCTTCGGAAATGACTCGAACCGGCACGAGCACCGCACCTTGATAGAGGATGGGCGGCACGTCCAAGGGACGTGACTCACCGTTGATGATGACTTCGGGTTTGCCGACGGTCACCTTGACCTCGGCGCCCGGTTTCGAGACCGTCGCCGTCTTGCTGCCCGCATCGTAGGAGACCGTTGCACCCATTTGCTCGAACATAGAGCGCAACGGAATCAACAATGTGCCGCCCTTGACGAGGGCGGATAAAACGCGCCCTTGTTTGAGCACGTCGGGACTGGAATAGACGTGATGGTCGTTATATAGGATGGGAATCTGGCCGGACGGCGGACTGCCAAAGTCCGCCGGCGGCGGCGCCCCCGTCTGCGCAAGGCCCGCACTCAACCCGCAGAACGCTGCAATCAGCGCTGTGAGTATGCCGGTACTCAGTCGCTTCACGAATGCCTCCTTAAGAAAAAATAAGACACGATATGGGTTTTTCCCGAGCGTGCGACACGATAAACGCGCCTTCCTCGGCTAGAACGGAATCAAGAAGCCGAGACCGGCATATGGACCGTTGAAGCTTTGCGAGGTCGGCGCATTGTTTTTGTTAGCCCAGTTTTCGCCAGCCCAGCCGGCGTCGAGATAGACGGCCGGGATGAACGCCCATGCGAGTCCCACTTGATATTTCAGCACGTTGTAGCCGATTCCGAACGATTCCGACGGACTGCTCGCGGCGACGGGTACGGTCGTGAACGTGCCTCGGACGTTGGGATAGTAGTACACTGAGCCGTAATACGTGAGCGGATGTCCCCAATCCGGCAGCTTCTCAAGACCGCCGCCAACCGCGTTCATATTCGGATAGCCGTAGTTGTTCGAGCCCCAGATGTATCCGATCGCGACGTAGACGTGTGGATCGAGCACCTTCACGCCCAGGCGCACATCGATGTTGCGATTGACCGCCGTAAACGCGGGCACGTAGGCCGAGCCGCGGCCACCGATCGTCGTCACGAAGCATTCGCCAGCGTTCTCTAGGGTGGCTTGGCTTTCCGGGACGCCGCAATTATGCGGGTACTGCCAGTTCTTGTAGTCGACCTCGAGCATGAACGGCAGCCCGATCGCGTTGAACTGCAAACCGCCTCGCGCCGTCCACGAGCCGTTGCCTTGGTTCCCCGCAGAAAACTCGTTGTAGACCTTCGGCGAGATCAAGTAATCGCCCGCGAGGAAGATCACGTTGGGCGGTCGCCGAGGCGGTTGCGGTGTTGGCGGTGGCGGTGATGGCGCCGCCGGCGGCGGAGGAGCGGGGCTGGGCGGCGGCGTCGCCGGAATGTACCGCACGACTACCAAACGCCGATCCGGAACCCATTGCACGTAGGCCCCCATGCCTTCGGAAATGACTCGAACCGGCACGAGCACCGCACCTTGATAGAGGATGGGCGGCACGTC
>DATHOO010000104.1:0-5804 GCA_035484815.1 Candidatus Acidiferrales bacterium | reverse complement strand
AGGTAATGGTCTATTCGCCGGGCGCAACGACGCCGTCGTATTCCATCCGAGACAGCCACATTTACCAGACGACCGGCTTGGCGCTGGATGCCGCGAATAACCTTTACGTTGGGTACACCGATGCGACCGGCTATGCCGGCCGCATCTCTGAATACGCGCCCGGCTCCCGCGGTCCGGGGACGCAGCTGCCGATGAGCTTTTCTTGGACGCACGGGATGCTCTTCGATGCGAAGGGCGACCTGGTCGTCGTCGACTCGAAGGCGCAAGCCGTCGAGGTTTTCAAGCACACGAAGAAATCGCCGCACTGGTCGCCTTCGGGGCAGTTTACCGTTCCCGGCAACCCCTGGTACTGCGGTTTCAACCGCGCGGGAAATCAGCTCTACATCAGTCAGAACCGCGAGGACAACGAGGTCGACATCTATTCCTATCCCGCCGGAAAGCTGCTCGGGACGCTCGCGGGCATTCCCGGCGGCGACCTCTTGGGCCTGACCACGTATTCGGCCGGTTCGCGGCGCGCGGCTCCAAAACTGCCTCGCGAGTTGCTCTATGCATCGGACTCGACAAACGACGTCATCAACGTTTACGACGAAGCGGGAAAGCACCAGAAGCCGCTCTATCAGATTACGCAGAGTGGCTCCCTCATGTTGCGGCCGATCGGAGTGGGTACCGATGCGGACGGCGACCTCTATGCGACGACCAGCTACACGCTCGCCGTGGCTATCTACGCGCCGGGAGCAACTTCGCGTTTTGCTTATTTGAACGACAGTACGGGATATCCGTACGATGTCGTCGTCGATCGAAAAAAGAACGCGTACGTTGCGAACATGGACCTTCTGGGGGGAAGCGGGGACGTCAGCGTTTTTCTCCGAAGCGGAGAGGAGCCCTCGTACTATATCAGCGATCCTAGCTTTAAATATCTGTACGGTGTCGCCCTCGACAACACTGAGAAGTCCCTTTACGTAAGCTTCTACGACGCGAACGGTCGCAGCCACGTCAGCGAATTTCCGGTGGCCGGCGGCTCGGGAACCGATTTGGGTTTGCAACGGGGATCGTACTTCGGCATCGCGGTTGACGGTCAAGGCAATCTCGTCGCCGCGAATTTTTATGCTTCCGAAATCGACGTCTTTCCGCCGGGCGCGCACCAGCCGTCGCGACGCTTCGGACACGGTGGCCGTCCCTGGTACATCGCCTTCAATCACGCAAAGAACCGGTTGTTCGTCGCAGATTACAGCCAGCGCAATCGGATTGACGAGTACACCTATCCCGAAGGCGTGCTGATCAACACGATCGACGGCGATGCCGGCGGCAACTTCGTCGGCGTCGCAACGGGTCCGTCGCGATAGGAGCGGCTAGATGAAGCCTCATCTGTTTAGCCGCCGAGTCCTCGGTTTGGCCGCGATCCTTATGGTCGCGAGCGGTTGCGGCGGATCGCGCCTTGCGCCTCAAGCACCAGCCGCGATTGCGTCTAACAATGGACCCGCTATCCCATATTTGCGTCTGGGCCATTTAGCGGCAAACGTGATTTATGCGAGCGACTATCTTAACGGCGTCGTTCTTATCTACAACCAAAAGGGTAAGCATCAATCGCCAATCGGTCAGATCGGCGCCGGCATCGACACTCCCGAGGGCATGGCCGTCGATGCCCAGCGAAACTTGTACGTGGTCAACACCTCCAACGACACGGTCACCGTCTACGCTTTCGGTAAGCGCAACCCGATTCGCACGCTGACACAAGCCGACTCCCCCGAAAGCATAGCCGTAGGAAGCGACGGCACGATCTATGTTGGTGAGTGGTGCTCGGCGTGCACGAATAAGGTCGTCGTTTATCTGCCCGGCGCGACCACACCGTCGTATTTCATCGATGACTCGAAGATCGGGCAGACAACCGGCGTCGCGCTCGATCGCGATAACAACCTGTACGTGGGCTTCACCGACAACGAGGGCGTTGGGCGCATTGCTGAGTATCCGCCGGGGTCCCACGGCCCGGGAACCGAACTCAACCTCGGCTTCGCTTGGACGCATGGATTGGCGTTCGATGCGCAAGGACGGCTGGTCGTTGTGGACACCGGCAATCGTGTGGTTGACGTTTTCAAACACAAAAAGAAGTCCCCGTACTGGGTTCGTACGGCGCAGTTCACCACAGCCGGAAATCCCTGGTACTGCGCGTTCGATCCGCTACAGCAGCGGCTCTACGTTAACGAAAGCCGCTACGGCAACGAAGTCGACGTTTATACCTATCCGGCTGGAAAGCTGATCGACACGATCCGCGGCATTCCGGGCGGCGATCTCTTAGCCGTCGCGGCCAGTCCGGTCACGCCGCCGAGTCCACAGGGAAAGCAACCGCGCGAGCTGCTCTACGCTTCCGACTATACCAACGGCGTCGTCGACGTGTACGACACCGCGGGAACGCATCAAAAGCCCCTCCGCCGGATTACGCACGGGCGACCCTCCGATCCGATCGCGCCGCTCGGGATGGCGACCGATCGTGATGGTGATCTCTACGTCACGACCACCTATATTCCGGGTGCATGGATTTACGCGCGCGGTCAGAGCTCGTCATATAGGGCGCTGCTCGATGAGCCGGATCCTGCGGATCTGGTCGTCGATCGGCACCTGACCGCGTACGTCGCGAATACGAATTTTGTTAATCAGGGCCCCGGCCGCATCGTCGTTTATCCCAACGGCAAATCGCTTCCATCGTACTACATCGACGATCCGAAATTTAAATACCTCTATGGCGTTGCGCTCGACCAGGACGAGCAGCAGCTCTACGTGAGCTACTCCGATGTGGACGGGCGCGCGCGCGTCGGCAAGTACCCCGTGGCTGGAGGGGCCGGCACCGATTTAGGGCTGCCGACGCGCTGGTCGTATTTCGGCATCGCAATCGACGCTAAAGGGAGTCTCGTCGCCGCGAATTTCTATGGCTCGGAAATCGACGTCTTTCCAAAAGGAGCACACCGGCCGTCGCAACGGTTTGGGCACCCCGGCCGCCCCTGGTACATCGTCTTCAATCACGCGAAGAATCGCTTGTTCGTCGCGGATTATAGCAAACGCAACGAAATCGACGAGTACAGCTACCCCGCCGGGGTGCTGGTCAATACGATCGAGGGTGATCCGGGCGGCGAGTTCGTCGGCGTCACAACGGGCCTCTCAAAGTAATCTGCTGCGCGGCTGCTAAGCCCGCGCGACGTACTCGAATGATTCGCGAAATGCCGTCGGATCGAGCGTCGTCACTCCGGCGAGCTCAGCGAGCTTCTGCTCGTCGGTAAAATCCCCGGGTTCGAGGTAGACCATGTAGTCGCGTGCGACGTGATACGCCTCGGTCGTAAGATCTACGTGGCGGGTGCGGATGCGCCCGGTCTGCGGGTCGAGCAGATCCGCTAAGTCGATCGGCCGCACGCGGCCGCCTTCGAGCGCGATGAGCGCGCCGCTGCCGCCGTCGACCAAGTAACGGACGGCACCAAAGCCGAGCGTGCGGGTGTAATCGACATCGAACGCAACCGGCTTCGCGCAGCGCAGCTCGTAACCGATGTCTTTCGCGTGAAGCGTCTCACCGACGCCGATCGCATCGAGGCGCTGGCGAATCGCGTCGCGGAGGATCGTGCCCAGGGGAACGTCGGCGAGCGGAACGTTACCGAATGAGTCGTGTCCGAGATGCTCGACGGCGTTCAAGACGTCGCCCCCGATGCGCTCGGCGATTCCCTCGGCGACAACGGCGATGCCGTGCCGGCGGCCGAACGAACGCCGCTTCACGATCGCGCCGACGATCGTGTCGACAACGGATGCGAGCGTCGCATCGTGCGCAAACTCTTCGGGCAGAACGGCAAGCGTGGAGCCCGCCGCCTTGCACATCCCCAGCGCCAACGAACCCGACTTGCGTCCCATGCAGACGACAACGTACCAGCGCTCGGTAGTCCGAGCATCCTCCATCAAGCTTTCGAGAATGCTCGCTCCGACCGATCGTGCGGTTTCGAACCCGAACGTCGGAGCGTTTTCGGGCAGCGGCAGATCGTTATCAATCGTCTTGGGCACGGAAACGACGCCGATCCGACCCTGCGTCTGCTCCGCAATGCGGGCAGCGCCGTACGTCGTGTCGTCGCCGCCGATGCAAACGAGGTAACGAACGCGCAGCGCGTCGAGCGAGCGAACGCAGCGCTCGAGCGTGACATCGTCTTTTGCGGGATTCGTCCGCGAGGTCCGCAGAATTGATCCACCGCTGGTGTGGATGCGCGAAACCTGATCGAAGGTCAACTCAATCGTTTGCGGCGTGCGGCCCGCCGCCAAATCGCGGTACCCGTCATAAATACCGATCGGGCGCAGACCGCACTTGGAGGCCTCCATCGCCGCCGAGGCGATCACGCCGTTGATGCCGGGTGCCGGACCTCCGCCGACGAGGATCGCTACGGTTTCACTCATGGTGGAGTGGCCGAACCCGGTAAATTGCGCCGGCGCCGTCGTCGGCGACGAAGAGCGAACCTTTGGGACCGACGGCAACTCCGGTCGGACGGCCAATGCGTGAATTGCAACCCGTTTGGAACCCCGTCAGGAAGTCGGTCCATTGCCTCGTCGGATCTTGCCAATCGACGGGTTTTGCGGGGTGATCGTCGCGCATGGGAACGAAAACCACACGCGGCGGCTGGACGTTGCAGCCGTCGCGTTTGGTGTGCCACGATCCATGCGCCGCAACGAAAAGCCCCCCACGATATGCTGGCGGGAACTGGTACGTTCCGGTTTGATGCTCCGGATAGAAAACCGCGCCGATGAGAGTCGCATAGGCCGGCAAAACGACGAGCGGCACGGTGACGCCCGCGCAACTGTACCCCGGGACGTACACGTGATGGTTCTCCTCGCATTCGGGCCAGCCGTAATCGGCGTCGCCCTCGCGCGCCGAGAGGTTATCGAGGATTTCGTAGGGATGACCGGACGGCAAGTTGTCCTGACCCGCGCCGCCGATCCAAAGCGAATGCGTCTCCGGATTCACGGCAAGTGCGATTGCATTGCGAATGCGTTTCGCCCGCTGGGTGAAGGCGGACCCGTCGGGCTTCATGACCGATATTGCTGCTCTGCTAGGGTCGCCTTCCGTGCACGGCTTTTTACCTTCGTCCATGGTAGCGTTGCACGACGAGCCGGCGGCTGCGTAGAGTAAACCGTTTGTGTAGGCGACCGACGTCGTCCAGTGGACGTCGCCGTCGGTTCCCGGCGCGACCGGGCCGCTTCGCACGTCGGCGATGCGGCGAATCGTGGTTGTTTTACCCTCGTCGCGATAGGGAATCGCCCAGACGTGATACCGCGTGCCGACGAAGATCTCGCGGCGGTCGGGTGCGAACGTGACGCCGGCGGCATCCTCGTCATCGAACGCCGCAAAGACCTGCGGCGCGCCGGCTGCGCCTTCCGAATCGGGCACGATGTAGACTTCGCGGCCTTGCGTCCCGACGAGTAAATCGCCGTTCGGCAGCGACGCAAGCTCGCGCGCACCCTCGACGTCGGCGATTTTCTGGATTGAGAATCCGGCGGGAACGTGCAGCGGCGCGGCGCCGGTTTGGCGTCCGCACGCGGCGACGGCCGCCGAGAAGAGAACGAGATGCGAAAGCGCAACGCGCATGGCCCATCTTTCGGGCGCATGCGCGTTATTACCCGGCTAGAGGTTTCTTACTTGATTGCGGTGGGTGGCGGTCCCGACTGTTGATTGTTCGGGGGGCCTTGCTGATCGGGAGGCGCCTGTTGATCGGGTGGCTGCTGTTGTCCAGGCTGTTGCTGCATCTGCGCGTGCCGTTGCTGCATTCGCTGGTGCTGTTCGTGCATTT
>DATHOO010000103.1:0-2557 GCA_035484815.1 Candidatus Acidiferrales bacterium | reverse complement strand
CGGCGATATTCGACGTCGTTTCCGGGGGGAGGTCCGCGGCGTAGATCGTCACCTGCCATCCGCGATTCTGCAAAATCCGCGCGGTGGTCAAACCGATGACGCCGCATCCCAATACGGCGGCGCGCGACGGCGAACGATCCGCCACCAGATCGGCGGCGAGCGTCGCACAGCCCCACGAAAGGCTGAACCCGCCGCCGCCGTGACCGTAGTTGTGCACCAGCATCTTCGACCCGAACGATTCGGCGCGAAGCACGAATCCTGCGGCACGATACGGACGCAAACCGACGATCGTGCGAATGACGCGGGTTGAGTCGATGCGCACCGGCACGACCGGCGCGTCAGGCGGTGTCGCAGCGAGCGCGTTCGGAGACATGCGCGCGACGGCCAGCGCCGACATGCCAAGTGATGAGCCGATGAACGCACCCCGCGATAACCGCATGGCGCGCTGCTTGGATTGCCGCCGCGCGATGACCTTTGAGGCGCGATGGATGACGGCGACCCAGGGAACACCCCGTTTCGGCGCGCATCTGCCGTTCGTGGCGTGCAGCTTGCGGTTCGGCGTCGCAACGGCCGACCATCAATGTGAGGCCTACGACGGTTGCGACGACATTCGCGACGTCTGGGAGCGCGTGCGTGGGCTGGTGCCTCGCGGCCAGGCGACCGATTTTTGGAATCGTTATCGCGAGGACGTCGATCTCGCGCGCGGTCTCGGCTGCACGGTTTTCCGGCTCTCGCTCTCGTGGGCGAGGCTCGAGCCGGAGCCCGGGGTCTGGAGCGACGCAGCATTCGGGCATTATCGCGACGTGTTGCAAGCGATTCGCGACGCCGGCATGTCGGCGATGGTCACGCTAGTGCACAACAGCTGGCCACTGCACGTGCAGGCCGCGGGAGGCGGCGCGGGGCCGCTCGATCGCGCCTTTCCCGATCGCGTCGCGCGATTTGCCGAGCAGGTCGCAACGCGGCTTGGGGATCTCATCGCCGATTACGTCACGCTCAACGAACCCAACCAGCTCGTTTACGGGTGGATCAAGGGATTCTGGATGCGCGCCTATGCAATGCCGCCGGGCCAACCACCCTACGAGAGCGGCGACGCGCAAATGGACGACGTGCTCAGCCTGATTCCGAATCTTTTTCACGCCCATGCGAAAGCGCGCGAAGCGATTCGCCGCATCCGTCCCGAGGCGCGGGTCGGCGCGAATCCGCTCACCCTGGGTCTGCCACGATGGCTGCAGCGGCGAATCGATCGCAACGCAACGCACTTGCAGTCGCCGGAGGCGGCGAAGCGGCAGGCGGCGCGCATCGCGCAATCGGCGCTCGTCGAAGGCGGGCGCGTCGATTGCTCGATCGCGCAGCTGACGATTACGCTCGAGCGCCTCGAGCACGCGTTCTTCTCGGAGCCGTACTATTGCACGCACCTGGCCGCGCTGCATGCGAGCGGATTCGCGCTTCCATCGGAAGTGCAGGTATGGCGTGGTCGCATCGCGGTGGTCGACGACACGCTGCCGGCGCGCATCGTCGCCGGCTGGTTTCCCGCCGCGACGCTTACTTACGTCAGCGCGATGCCGGATGCGGTCGAAGCGCTGCGAGCCGGTAAGGTCGACGCGGTCTTCGACGACGAGGTAACGCTGCGCGAATACGCCCGCGACACGCTTGCGGTTACGCAGCTGCCAAGCTCCGAGCAATACTTTGCTGTCGCGATGGCGCTGGGCAGCCGCACGCTGCTCAACATCGTCGACCGCGCGATCCGCGAGCTGCGCAACGATCATCCCGAGATCCCCAACGCCTTCAACCGCAAGACGGTCGCGCACATCGGGCGCGAAGCGGAAGCGGAAGCCGACGCAAAGCGCGCCGTGCCGGAGATGGATCGCTCGATCGCGCGCATCCGCAAACGTGGAAAGTTGCGTGTGGGGATTCATCCTGGCGTCGAAGGTTTGTGCAAGACACAAAAGGGTGGAGGCTATGCCGGGTTGGAGCCGGAGATTGCGCGGCGGGTTGCGCAGCTGATCTTCGGCGATCCAAACTGCGTCGAGTTCGTGCCGCTGGCGGGGGCGCAGCGTTTGGAGGCGACGCATTCGTGGCTGCACGCCTTCTTCGCGTTGCGCAAGAGCCTCGCGATCTTCACAACGATGCTTGGCACCAACTGGTGGAATCTCGGGATGGCCGGTAAGCTGCCGGCGTTCCTCTGTCCGCCCGAGTGCGTCGGCACGCTCGACTACGTTGGCCTCGACTACTATTGGGGCGTACCGTCATTTTGGCCACGCGACCTCCATCGCTTGAGCGCGGCGGCGGATTTTCAATACGCAAGCGCTCCCGTCTGGCCGAACGCACTCGAGATGATTTTTCTCGAAGCTGCGCGCGAGTTTCCCGGAAAGCCGATCGTCGTCGTCGAGAACGGTTGCGTCGGGTGCGCGTCGGGCGTTACTCGTGCGCAATACTTGACGGAGCACGTGCCACAGGTGCGCAGCGCCCTCGAACGCGGAGCGCCGGTCGATGCGTACGTGTGCTGGAGCATCACCTCGAATCGAGAGTGGGGCCTGCAATTCGACGAGGGCAGCGA
>DATHOO010000102.1:0-15394 GCA_035484815.1 Candidatus Acidiferrales bacterium | reverse complement strand
TGGACAAGCGAGCTCAATGCGGCGGCTCGCGCCGCGGCCATTTGGCGGCCCTTCCCCGCGCTTCCGAGCCGCGTTCCCCCGCGCCCGCCAAGCCCGTAGGGATCCCTAGCAAGAAGGCGAGGCCCTGCCGGAGAGCGAACTCTCGCTTACTCGCTAGCCTCGGCTAGCGCGGTCCTCGCGGAGGGGCAACCATGCCAGAGCCTCAAGACCAACAGGTCCCCAAACAGCAACCACGCTCGCTTGCGACGCTTGGCGTCGCTAGACAATATGCCATCGCCATAGCTGCGATCGCAACGGCCCTCGCACCGATCTGGAGTTTCGTACAAGGCCAGTGGAAGCTCACGGTGCTGACGCTGGTTTTGGCGTTATTGGCCGGCGCGCTTTACTTAGTCTTTCGCCGGCTTCCCGACCAACATCGAGGACAAGCAAAGGCTTTAAAGCGCTGGATCGTGGGCCTGCTCTTTGCAACGCCGTTGCTCTCGCTCACGGCATTGGCGGTATATATTTATCTACCAAATACGCTGGAACCCGACGTAACCAGAATTGCCGTCGCACGACTTGTGGGACCGACGCTGCCCGAACCGTATCAGGACTGCCGTCCGAGCGCCATGCTGGTGCACACCCTGTCGCGAATCGGGGACCGTTTCGGGACGATCAAGGCGTTTGAACTGCCCTATAGCATCGACCCCGATGCGAGGTGGGCTCAGTCCTGGGCGCAACTTCACGGCATATCCGAGCACGCCGACGTCACGGTGTATGGCGAGTACAACCTGTATAATACCCCGACCGATCGAGACAAGAAAGATCCCGATGAAATCGTCCTCGACCCCGTAACGACGAGCGTTCCTAGCATCCCCCTCGCCTACAGAAGCGCTCCACTCTACACTTGGGATTTCCCGGCAACGATCGCCCGCATTCGCGATCTGTGTGCGAGCGACTTGCGAGATCGGGCGAGCTCGCCGCCACGTTTCCTCGATGATGCACGCCGGATCGCTGCCTCGATCACCGGCCTTGAGGTCCTCGGAAAGCACGATTTCGCTACCGCGAGAGAGGCCGACCGCGAAGCAAAAGTGGCGGAGTCAACCGATTCGCAACCCTGCAAGGGTGACCCGTCATCGGAACCGGTTAACCGAGATGCCTGCCCGGGCGTCCTCGCCTTTTATCTTGCCACGCTCGATGAGGGCCTCGGAAATTATTACGATGCCACGCAAGAGTACATCTACGCAGCCGGCAAGCTCGGCAAGTCGGAGCCCTATATCGATTTGGGCGAACTCTACATCCATCTAGGCGCTACGAACGCAGCGTTCACTGCTTTTGATAGTGCCGTCGATGCCGATCCCACTTCCGTCGCCGCCGTAGCAACCCGCTCACAATACGAGCGCGACTACCTCAGATCACGGGAAGCTGCTATCGACCTGGACCGCGCCTTGCGGCTGCAGCGCAAGACCACGTTCGACCGCTTTGCCCTCAGCCGGGCCCTGTATCAACGTGAAGGCAAAAATGCCGCCCCCTGCGCTATTAGCATACTGCAAGAGGCGATTGACGACCGAAGCTTCGATCAGGAAGCTAACGTTGACACTCTAGTGAACTACGCGGGCTGGCTGCGGAGCTCCAATCAAGTTGACGATGCGATTGGGGAATTGATTAAGGTTTTACAGTTGGATCCGGGTCACGCATTAGGAAACTACGAGCTCGGACTAGCCTATAGTGAACCTAAGCGTCACGACAGCGTCTTGGCCGAATCGTACCTTCGGCGGGCGGAATACGCCGCCGTGCTTACCGACTCCGACTATCTAACCCGCGCGAATGCTGCGGCCCAACTCGCCGACCACTACGACACAGATCCTTCACTGAAACGCGCCGACTATAAGACGGCAATGCAGTCGTATGCCAGCTCAATCAGGTCCAACCCACAAGCAGCGGTCACGTTCTTCGATAGAGCCCGATTGGAACAAGGTGAAGACGACGTTCACGCGCGCAAGGACTATCTGGCTGCAGCGGCGCTGAACCCCTACGACTATTGGATTCAGTCAGCCACCGGATCATTTCTCCAGAAACAGCATCACGACGGCGAAGCTATTTCGTATCAGCGCCGCGCGACATTCATCAAAAAAGCTCGTATACCGCTCGACGAAAGGCACGAATGGTCAAGTGACCTCTGCCGCTACACACACCTAGACGCCAACCAACCCTAGCGCCCCCCTCGTCATCCGAGCGGAGGCGATGGCTCGGGCGCTAAAAGGCCTGAGGATGCTGCCCCTCGGCGACCCCTTGCGCGAAGGCCGCGTCGATTTTGCTCTGATCGGCAAAATCGAGCACGGTGATCGGCAGCGCTGTTTGTGGCCTAACGCACTCGAGGCCGACGATGCGTTTACCCGCGAGGCGCTTCTGTACGGCCGGTGAGGGGGTCGCAATGGCGAGCATGGCATTGGTGAATCCTGCGAGCTTGAAGTCGTCCTCGAGGATCTTCTGCTGCATTACGTCGTAACAGGCGTACGCGACATCGACGAGATTGCGCGGCGGCGGAGATGGCTCGGGATTTGACGCCGGCTCCAAGAGAATCACCGTAACCTCGTCAGCACCGGCCGCGATGGCCAATGAGATGGGCGTGTTATTCGAAACCCCGCCGTCGACAAATAGCAGGGGCGGCGGCCCCCCAAGGTTCATCTGCATCGGATTAAACGCACCGGGGATCGACGCGGAGGCTTGGAGCGCGTCGCCGTAGTTCGCGGGTGAGATCGCTTCAGTGGGCACTCCGACGGCTGCGCGAAAAGCCGTCAGGTTCGACGATAGAGATGGCGCGAACCAAAAAAAGGCCGTTGGCGTACGAGTCGAAACGTTGGTTGCCGTAACGATAAGGGTGCGGCGAAGAGCGTTGAAATCGGCGAACCGGTTGAGAAGCGTCGCTATCGGCGCCCCATCAAAAGCGCCGAGGAGCGAGAGCAATGGGGTCTTCGACCCCATCTGCATCCATAGGATGACCAAGCGCGGGATCTGACCGATCTTTGCTTCGGCCGGGAGCTTCTGCCACTGTGAGAATGCGTCGAGAAACGTCTCGGCATGTGCTACCATCGGCAACGGCTGGATCAGGTTCTGCGCCGCGACGGTTTTCCAGAGCGTCTCGAGCGCGGCAACGCTATTCTGCGCGACGAAGCTCGCGTTGATCGCGCCGATCGACGTTCCAACGATGATATCGAACGGCGCACCGTGCGCGCATAACGAGGTAATCGCTCCGGCCTCGTAGGCGCCTTTTGCGCCTCCCCCACTGAGAACGAGCGCGCGACGACTCAAGACCCGTGCCTTTTGAGATGTTTTTGGGCCGTCCTGCAAGAGCGTCCCGGCGTACCCTCGAACGTATAAGAGCTATCACCAGCGCGGAGATCGGCAACCGTGAATTCTTCTGCCCTCCTAGCTAAAAAACCCCAGCCCGGCGGTTTGGCGGCCCGTGCACCGTCTGCGACGAAGTTACCGCGCGCTGGGAGCCCGCCGGCGCGCCTGCCGTGGTTCATTCAACCCTCGCTTCGGATTGGTCCAGCCCACGATCCACTGGAGCAAGAAGCCGATCGCGTTGCCGACCAAGTGACGCAGGCGGCGTCGCCCGCCACCTTGCAGCGCAAGTGCGCGTGCGAACGCACTGGAGCTGCGTGCCCCGAGTGCGAACAAGATAGTGCGGGCGCGGCCGCTCCCGTCGTACAACGCTCCGCGACGCGAGACCTTGACTCTAATACGATGGCGCCGCAGGTCGCACTCGACGCCGCAACGCGCGAGGGACGGCCTCTCGATCCGGGGCTTCGCGAGTTGTTCGAACCACGCTTCGGAAGGTCGTTTAAAAACGTCCGCATTCACGATGACGCCGCGGCCGCGAAGGCGGCTGACTCCGTCGGCGCGCGTGCGTATACCATTGGAAATCACCTCGTGTTCGGCGCCGGCGAATACGTGCCAAATACGACGAGCGGCCGGCGTACGCTGGCTCACGAGCTCACGCACGTCATCCAGCAACGCGCGCTGCCGGCGTCACAACACTTGCAGCGCGATCTCGCGACTCCACCGCCCGCTGCGGCGGCGCCGGCGCAGCCCGACTTGACGGACGATCAGATCGCCGCCGCAATAGCCTTCAACCGCGCCCATTACAACGCGGCCAATACAACACTTATTCAAGACCTGCTTGGCGGTCCCGTCACCGGCGATTGGACCGCAGACAACATCATCGCAATCGCCGCCACGCAGGAAGAGTTTGGGCTTACCAAAGACGGCAAGGTCGGACACGACACGTTTACGTTTCTCAATCGCGAGCAGCAGCTCGAAGGCGCCGGAACCGGCGCGGCCTGCCTTACATCCTTTGAAGTCCAAGTTCGCGGCCCGAATTTCCGACGTCTCAACCCCGCGCAATGCCAATTTGACAACGCACTCGCCATCAATGCCGAGTTTTCGCAGCGGTGCAACTGCGCCCAGTTCCAGTACCGTCAGTTTATCCGTGGGC
Source organism: Candidatus Acidiferrales bacterium (assembly GCA_035484815.1). GTDB lineage: Bacteria > Vulcanimicrobiota > Vulcanimicrobiia > Vulcanimicrobiales > Vulcanimicrobiaceae > Cybelea. The sequence continues at coordinate 10,914 of DATHOO010000102.1, read as the reverse complement.
ACCTTCTTCGCACGCGCGGCGGCGTGGTAACCGATCTGGGAGCCGTTTTTCTCCACGAGGTTGGCGGCGCGCTGCCGGCTGCATTTGCCGAGGACGCCGATACGAGTGATCCCGTGCCCAACTACGGCCATCGCGACGTCGCGGCGGGAGGAAACGTAGAAGACCACTATATCAACGACGGCGGAGGCGACGATCAAGCAAATGGGTGTCGCTATCGCGCAACGGACGACCCTAACGCGACGATCAACGACTGCCAGCCCGGCGATAGTTACGACGTCGAGATGAACTTCCGCGGCGAAATCCAACGCAACGGGTTACCGATCCAAACAAAGTTCTGGGGCGCATTCCACCGTCCGAACTGGCAGCCATGAGCTCTTCCGTTCTCCTACCGCAGAAGCGACTCCAAGGCTCCGTCAGCCGCCCGCCGCAGCCGGCACATACGATCCATCGAGATTTCACTCTGCCGGAGCGTCTTCCGCCGTTTGTCCAGGCATCGCTGCGCTCCGGATGTGCCGAGTCCGGCGCGATGGCTCCGCAGGTCGCAATTGATGCGGTCACTGGCGCCGGGCGACCGATCGATCGCAGCGTTCGGGAGGCGTTCGAGCCGAGCTTCGGAGCTTCGTTTGAAGCCGTGCGCATTCACGACGACGCGCGGGCCGCAGCTGCCGCCGACTCGGTCGGTGCGCGCGCGTACACCGCCGGGAATCATATCGTATTTGCCGCCGGGGAGTATCAGCCGCGCAACTCAAGCGGGCAACGAACCATCGCGCACGAGCTAGCACACGTGGTGCAACAGAACGGCACGGCGCGGCAGCTGCAACGGCAAGGTCCGCCCGCCCCTCCGCCGGCGCCCGCGGTGACGTTTCACCCAGGCGTCAACCACGGGCATGCTCCGAGCGGCCGTTGGGCTGACGTCCAAGCGAATCCCAACAGCGACTTCTGGGAGAACCGCGTCTGCGCGCATTTCCCACCCTCAACCGTCGTGAGTCTCGCAATCCATGAAGAGTTCTCCGACAAGCCGTTAGGCTTGGAGCATCTCAACTGGTATCTCGGAAACGGCGCCGGCAGTGACTTCGACGAAGATGCAAATCTTCTGCGCATGCTTGCGAACGATAGAGGGGTCCAGGCGTTGATCGCGGGATTCTTGCCTGCGACCGCGCCGCCAAGCGGCATTTTTACCTATTACACCAGGGTAGATCAGGGAGATTATCACATTCAAGATTTTCGATTCGCCTTCGGAGCGATCGACGAACTCGATTTCCAAGCCGACTATACAAGCGGAATGCTGCATTGCTGGTTCCAAGACCGCTACGAGTGGCACCCGGTTTATCCCGGACTCTATACGAAAATGTCAGGCGACGTGGCTCGCGAAACCAACTGCGTTCACGCAGCGCTCGTCGAGCTCAAGAGTGGCGGCGCCGCCGATTACTGGATGAAAGGCGAGGCGCGCGTGCCTCTCAGCTTAATCCGCGGCGCTTACGGCAGCTCGCGCGGCGGCGGCACGCCAGGCACGGAGTATTAGCGAGCGTGCCGCGCGGCTTCTCGGAAAAACTGGGTCAAGGAGTAATCCAGCGCAGCTTCCTTCGACTGTAGGTAATGGCGCGCGCGCAGAAACGGCAACCAAACTCGATCGCCAAGGGCAACCCCAGCGTCTTGTAGATGCCGTCCTGGCACCCATCGGCCTCCAAGTCGAGCGACCAACAGATCACCAATGAACCCCCCGACGGCAGGAACCAACTTCTCAATAACGTCGCGCTCGGGAAATGACTTTGGGTAGTCGGTTTGCCAAACGTAGAAATCTATTTCGGGTAGCGAGGCAGGATCGAAGGGTTGTAACGAAGGCAAATCGCGCTTCAGTAACGCGACGAATTGCTCGCTAAGATCCGCATATCGAGCGATGGCGCTGCCGGAATCGCCCACACCGGCCGCCTTTAGGTCATTACGTGAGCGCCACTCCGAAACCGGTGGCGGTCGATAGTCGTTGAGTCTGCGCGTTTCCAGCTGCTGATCGCCGAGTCCATGAGTCGTCAAGATCAACTCGAGAAGATCTGCAATGTCGGGATCCCAATCTCGTGTCACCGGCGAGAGCGTCGAGCTTCGCTGCTCGAGGCGTTCTAGCGCAGCGCCAATCGAGATGTCCTCGCGGAGATGGGCCAAAGCACTCGCTTGCGCGCGACGCGCCGTCTCGGAGGTGGCATTAGCCGGTGTCGGCTGCGTTAGCAGCAAGATCCCGCCGCTGGGCAACGGTTCGATCTTAGCCGCTGGAGTAGCCAAGACGCGATCGCGGCCCAGGCGCGCGACCATGCTCACCCCATACGCGTTAAGCCAATACATCTCATACACTAGCTTTGGGGCGCTGGGATCATCCCGGTGCGGGTCTGTGCCAAGCGAGAGATCACTTTTTGGGTGGGCGTAGCCATAAATGCAAGGGCAGACAGAATCGAGTCCGACGACGAGGTCGACAAGCTGACTAGCTGCGCTGTTAGCCGTCGTAGGGTCAGAGAGGTAGCCGAACGGCACGACCAATCTCAACCAAAACTCTACTTCCCAGCCGGGTTGGACAAAGCTCAGCGTATAGAATGACGCTGGGCGATCGGAGCGCGACAAGGTGAGTATCGTCTTTGGACTGGAAGCCTTTCCTCGAAGCAGCGCGCCGACTGAAGCACGGCTATACCCTACGGTCCGCCCACCCAAAGCAGCTTCTTGCGGCAAAAATGCCGGCGCCCGCGTCTCGATTTGCTCCAAGAGTGCGTCAACGCGCTCTGGCCGGGCGCGCAGCGGATTGAGCCCACTAAAAAAAGCAAGCTCCAGCGTTTCGGTCGTTAGATACTCTTTAGGATTCATCTTAACTTTAAAGGAAAACCACGTTGACGCTAACCGTTAGCGGTAGACGCGCGGCATCCCGAATCAACTGTTGCAACTCTTTAGATTGCGCATACCTGAGATCGTATACGAGTGTGACCTTATCTATCTTTACCGTTTTGCCTAAGAGTCCTGTCAACTTGCTGCTCTCACCCGCCGGCGCGACGGCGCGGCGTAGTTCCTTGCTGCCTCCATATTTTGAGGCAAGCTCGAGTACGTCGTCCTGCACCTGTTGTTGGATTTTGGCGATGCCGCCATTTTTCGTAAACCATTCGCTAAAGACGCGGCTCTTGTTACTGAACGCTTCAATGTGCGGCACTTGATTTTCGCCCAGCGTCGCAGCGTCGGCGACGATTTGATCCGCGTACTTCGTCGTCTCGCCTTCAACATTCCCTACAATTCCCACGTTTGACTCAACAACCGGTTGCTCCATGCCGGAGAAGAACTGCCTTGAGGCGGCACCTCGAGCTGCATCCTCCTGCAGAGCCTTCAACACACCGGCCTGGTACTGGCGTCCGCGCCGGAACGGACCTAGAAATTCTCGATATGAGTCCCAACGCAGAGGATTCTGCGCACCGACGGTTCCTTTTTCGAGGTCTGTGACGCGGCTCTCGTAGTAGTTGACATAGTCGGGCCAAATCTCGGCATCGGCCGGGTCCTTAAACGCGGGAGGCTCAGTTAGCTTTGGCTGATTTGCGCGGAGCGCCGCAACGTCACCGGAGGCGCGCTTCGTGCTCGGTACTTTCGCCTCTTCGCCGGCCTCCTCGGCCGCTGCCACCGCCTCGCTGGATGGCAGCGGTTCCGTTGTCGGATACGCCGCACGAATACGTTGCTCGAAGACCTTAACGTCTTGCGCGAGCTTGTCGGCTTCTGCTGCCGCTCGCGAGCCGTCGCCGATCTTGGAGACGGTTTCAGCGCGCGTTCGCAGCTCCGCCAACTCGCTGGCGAGGTCCTTGTCCTTAGCGAACACGGCTGCGTACTTTTCGCCGAGCTCGGCGCAGGGCGATCCGCAGCTAAAGATGTTCCCAGCCTTGCTGATGTGGATCTCTTGCGCCGCATCCTTTATGCCCGAACCGATCTCCGCCGCCTTCACCGATTCCGATGAGACGGCGGCTTCCTGAAGCAGTTTTGTTTCAGCTTCCAGTCCTTCGACGACCGGGGCCTCACCGCTGGCTGCCGCGCGGATCTTCGCAACCAAGCTGTCGGCAAACGCAGCGCCTTCTGCCTCTTCAGCGGCAATTCGGACGGCCTCGAGGCTCTCGGCGGCCTGGGTGGTTCGCGTTGCCGCCATAGCAGTCTTGACCAACGGCGTTAGTGTTTTGAACGCCGCAGCGGCGGCCGTGCCGACATCGATCCCGGTTCCGACAATTTCGACCGCCAACCAAATCAGCGATGGTTCGTCTTGCGATAGCGCGCGCGCCTTGTCGAGCGCTGAGCCGGAAAGTGCCCTCTTGATGAAGTATTCTTTCACATCGCCTAAGGTAACGGCGGCGTTCACTCCGGCAGCCGCAACGAGGCTCAGCCCTCCAGTTTCCGGGGCCAGCAGGATGGCCGCGATATTCAGAACAGCCAAAGCGATGCTGTCAAATATGCCCGGTTGCTCTTCTTTCACTTTCTCGGAGACGAGGGCGTTGAGAACCGGGTTCGAATCGGCTCCAAGATGCTGACGCGTGAGATCGACGATGCTGTCGAGCCGCCATACATTTACCCCTCCATCCTTTGGATCAAGACCTCGACGCGCCGTTGCAATATTGCTTAGCACCTCAGCAATGTGAGCGCCGACGACCGCGGCCATACCGGCTCCTGGACCCGCGGTCGCGACTCGCTCGAGATCGCTAGTGCCTTGATTTAAACCTGAGAACGATGCTAGCACCGGATATGCTGAGTCCAGGAGACTGCGCGCGTCTTCATATTGTTTTTTAAGGTTTTCGATCTCATCGTCTAACGCGATGCTCTCTTTGAGCTGATCCTCGTTGACGAAATACTCGTCGCTGGTCATTGAAAATCTGGTCCAAAACTGCTCGGATTCCTTGGCCGCAATCACTTGCCGGCGCGCCAATAAATCCTTCGCCGCTTTTTGCAAGCCGGCTCCAGCAACGGAGTTTGCCTTCATGCCGTACTGAGTTTCGTAAGTGTGTATTTCTCTATCGCCTTGACCGGCCGCACGAACGATAATCTTCTCGATTTGCTCTTCCGTTATCCCATACTTGACTGCTTCGGCATTCGTTTGCACTTCATTGGCAGTAAGGACGACCAACGCATTGCTGCGCGCTTCGGATTCGAAATACCAAAGCTGGTCAGCGGATTCTTTGTGCAAGTCAGCGACGACTTCGGTCAGCCGGGGCAGAATGCTCGTGCGGTACTCCGCAATCTTGCAGTTCTCTTCGGTGTTCGGATCACCGGGATCGCATACTCCAGTTGCGCTCCAGTAGATCGACACTCTGAACAGGAAGTTGTTGGGCGCCGCCATTCCCGGCCCGATCGCCAGCGGCGGGTAGCCGTTTGCGATCAGACCGCTCATGACCACTCTAAGCTGCTCAGGATTGTCAGTCAGGAGGATTCCATCTGCTCCCGCGCCCGGCGGAAATATCGTAGACATCCAGCCGTCGTTTTGAACAGAAGCTCCGGGCTGATTGCTTGTCGTGGGCAGCGTCGGCGCCGGCTGCGTGCCGGACGTAGGAGTCGGTGCGGGCTGTCGCCGCACCGGCGACCTCGGCCCTTCCTGCTGCGTAACGTGCGCAAGCTCATGGGCCAGCAGATATCGACCGGCTTCAGAATTCGATGGGTACGCTGGCGAAACAACATGATTGCGAACCGTGTAAGCGGCCGCACTGATGCCATCAGCGGATTTGGCAGCCAGAGCATCGTCATGAATGCGCACGTCAGCAAGACTAGCGCCTAGCCGCGGCTCGAAGAACGCTCGATCTTCGGCACTAAGCGGACGGCCGGAGCCAGAGACCACTTGACGTACCAGATCAAGCGATGCAGATGAATCATCGGGCTGCGCAGATGTTGCGTAGCGTTGGACCTTCGCTTCCGCACAGCTAGCGCAGCATGCGCCCTTAACGCCCGGCGCCACGCCGTTGTCGGCAACCGGTAGACGCATGACGCGTTCCGCGATTCGATCGGCTTCACGCTCAAGCGGATCGTCGGCCGCACCAACGGTCAGCTTTGCCTGGATAAACCAAGGAAGCGGCGTCGTGGTGGAGCCTTCGCACCGGTCGACGGCATTTAGCTCATCGACCGATTCAACCGACGCTGCGTTAGCTGATCTAACCTTGGCATCGTTCGGCTTTGGCGATAGCGCCGCTGCGTTCGGCATGGAGCTCTACGGCTCAGTGTCGCCGTTGCGCGAGTTCGGCGCCGAGTCGTCGAACTGTGACATCAAAACGACCCCGGGAACTGAACGATCCCTGCATCGATATCGTTCTCCCACGCCTGTTGTAGCTCCGTGTTTTGCGAATGTTCCGTATCATCGTCGTACGTTTTGGTGTATCCAGCAACCGCGGCTTTGAAAGCTCCAATTAGTTTCGCTGCAGGCATCGTACCGCTCGCAGCGTTCGCCTTGTTCGCGATGAGGGCGACGAGATTGAGATGATACTGCTCGTGGCGCAGAAGTGCCGGCGTTTCATCAGCAACGACGGCCCAGGAACCGGCCCGATTAAACGACATGTTGAAACGCGTTCCGTCGTTCCGGTACGTGTATCGAAAAGCAGTGTTTGCCGAGTGCCCGCCTCTTCGTGTTGGAACCGCTGGGAAATCGGCCCAGGTCAAAGTAGGGGCAACCACCGCTCGGGGCGTCGTCGACGTGCTCGAGGCCGTCTGACGGCGGATTACCGTATCAGACTCAATGGATAGCCGCCGGAGCGTGGGGTTTGTCTCGGTTTCCTCCCAAGATGTTTCCGAGGCATCCGTAATAGTGGGTGTCGCGCAAGTCGGTTGAGCACTCGATGAGTCAACGCTTTGCTCGTCTGAACCAGCAGTTGGACTCACGCTGCCATGGGCTTCACCTGAGAGTATCTCCTGAGCCGTCTGGTCCGCCTTCTGTTCTAACGGATCACTCGGCGCATCCACTCTGAGCTTGGTCTGAATGAACCAGGGCAGCAGGGACCTCGACGGTCCGCTTTCGGCTGAACTAAGGAAGTCCGACGCATCACGTCCGAGCGCGGCTTTCGGCGCTTTTGCTTTCGTATCGGGAGACGCTCGATGAAGGCTCGCCCCGGCAATCACGTTCCCTGCGTTTGCCCAGCGAAGACGTTCTGTTTGAGCTCGTCGGGTAACTGCCGACTGATCTTACGGTATTCGGTAGCGACGCCGGTGAGCACGTGGCGATATTGAAGCGGTTGACCTTCTTGCGCGGCCGCCACGGCTGCGCCTAACACGGCGTTGCGAATCTGGCCGCCGGAGAAATCTACTGCCACGGCAAGAAGATCCAAGTGCGCGACGCTCACATCGTGCTTTTCACCGAGGTGCGTCGACCACAACGCGCGCCGCTCCTGCGGTGTCGGCGACGGAAACGTGATGATCGCGTCAAAACGGCGCGTAAAGGCGACGTCAAAGCGGGCTCGGCTGTTGCTGGTCAACACCGTGATCCCGTCGTAGCTCTCCATGCGCTGCAAGAGATAATTTGTTTGCGCGTTCGCGAAGCGATCGTTGGCTTCGCGAATGTCGGTGCGTTTGCCGAAGAGCGCGTCGGCCTCGTCGAAGAGTAGCACGACTTCGGTCTGCTCGGCACGGCTCAAAAGCTGGCTCAGGTTTTTCTCGGTCTCGCCGATGTACTTCGACGTTACCGCCGAGAGATCGACGCGGCAAAGCGGAATGCCCAAACGAGTTGCCAGCCACGCCGCGGCAAGCGTCTTGCCCGTACCTGACGGTCCGACAAAGAGCGCGCGCACGGACGGGCGATAGCGCGCTTTGATCGAGGGGCCGAGCGAGTCGGAAAACTGCTCGCGCAAGCGGCAGCGAACGACGAGCGCTTCGAGCTCTTCGCGCAACGTTGCCGGCACGACGAGCGCATCGTCGCCGATCTCGTCAGCGATCAAGTCCGCGAGCGCTCCCAAGCCGATCGAATCGCCGCGCCGCGCCACCGCCCGAAAATCGTCGTATCCGATGGTTTTGCCCGGCGACGCCTCCTCGCGCACTTGTGCGGCGAGTGCCGCAATTCGCCCCGCGGTGTTTCGGTGCTCCAACGCGATCCGGTGCGCGAGCCCGCGTCCGAGCGGCCCACTCCAAAGCTCCTCGCGCTCTTCCGCGGACGGAACTTCAAGGCGCCAATCGATGATGACGCGGCCGTCCGATTCGAAGTCGCCGTCCGGTCCGGTCAGCACGACGATCGGTCCGCCGTAGCTTGGAATCGCCGGCAGCGCTTTGCGCTCTCCGGGAGCAAGCCACTGCGAGAACACCGGAATGAGCCCGCGCAAAACCAGCCACGGCGCCATACCGGTGAGGTGTTCGGCCGAGATCAGCACGGGCCGCTTCCCGGCGGCCGCAGCGACGCGCGAGGCGGCTGCGCGCGCCTCGGCCGAGTCGCCGCCTCGAAGCACCAAAACCGGCGCGCCACTGGTCCCGTCCGAAAGGCGCGCACCGATCGCGACCGCCTGTTTCTCAGACGTCTTCCCCAACGGTACCGGAAACTCGCCGCCTTGATGAATCGCGCCCGTTCCCGGCCAGAAACTTTCCATGCCGCGCAACGCCAGACTGCTCGGCAATGGAATGCGGACGTGCCGTTCGGGTAATGGCGATTCGTCGGACGAGAGCGCGAGCAAACCGCACTGCACCGCATTGCCCTGACCGAGGAAATGGATCAAACTCGGTTCGTGATCGTCGGAATAAGCCTGTGCGAGCAATCCGATCGTCGGGCGGCTATGTGCCAGCGGCTGCTGCAAGTGGGTCAAAATATGGCCGATCAGCAGATCTTCTTCTACCGCGACCGCTAACCGTACCGCAAGCGTTTCGATTGCGGTCAATCCAAAGCCATCTGCAACGGCGATCAGCGACCGATCGGCATCCTGCGGCGATCGGCAGTAGTCACGGAAAGCGGCGAGGAGCGGGATTCGGCTTCCGGCGTGCCGGCGCGCGATCGCATTCAATCTCCCGTGCACGTTTTCGTCAAGCGACGTGCACGAAACCGCCAGTCGAGCTAAGCCCGCCAGCGCGAAGCTGTAGGCGTTGACCTTCTCCTGCTCGATGCCTTCCGCGGCAAGGTTCAACATGCCAACGCCTTACCGAGAATCTTTGAGGTAGTGAAACCGCACGACGCAGCCGAGCCACGGTAGCCATCCCGGGTCGATGTCGAGTCCAATGCGCCGAATCCGCACGTCCGCGTCGTCGAGTGCAAAAGAAACGTCGACGTCGGTCCGGCTCGATAAAACGCGGCCGCTTCGATTGACGACGTCGCTGACCAAGAGGCGCCCGGCGCGCCAACACCAGCGCCGTACCGCCAGCGCCCACGTGCGCACCACTTTCGACGTTTCGAGCTGCAGCGGCGCAAACGCCTCGTTCGACCGTTCGATCTCGTCACTGATCCATGCAAGAATCGGATCGGATGGTTCCACGCCGGCGTGCGCAGCGAGATGCATCAAGACTCTCGCGGCTATCCGCGCTTGCGCGAAGCGAACGTCGGCCACAGCCTTTGCGAAGCCAAGGTGTGCCATCGGATTGAGCAGGAAGTAGAGGCCGGCTGCACTGGTTCTCGCTCCAATGTACGCAAGGCTATCCAATTCACGGTCACCCACCGCCGGCTCGCCGTACGGAACGAGCGCGAGAAAATGACGATTTTCGGTATCGTCAGCGGTCGATATCGAGTCGAGCACATCAGAAATGGTTTTGCGATGATGGCCGTCGCGCTTCTCCCGATCTCGTACTTCACGATCATCGGACGCGTGCGAATCAAATAGCTGCGGTTTAATTGGCAGCGGCTCAATTTGCCCTCGCGGTTCGTCTGCGATCGTCGTCTCGTCAAATACGATGGCCGCGCTCGTATCTCGACTCCCAACCGAAGGTTCCGCGGCGCCGGTAAGCGCCTGCGACGCCTCGATCCGGCGTAGCGTCGCGCGCGCATGCGCTACAACGGAAACGCCCGGCCGCGGCGGCAAGATCCGCAAGACTGCCAATGAAGCCAGCCATACCGCGCGCGGATCATCGCATCCAAACCGCCGCCCCGCTCGCGCCACCACGCGCTCGACGTCTTCGGACAGTGTAACGTTCGGAGCGAACGTGTCGTCAGCGCGCTCCGCTCCCAGTTCGCGCAGCCAACGTGTAACGCTCGCCAAAGGTAGGGCAGCCACTGCGTCGATGGTGCCGCCGCCTTCGTGCAACGCGAAAAGCACTTGCGCAACCCGATTCCACGAACCCGGGAGCTCGTGCAACCGCCCGACGATCGCTGCAATCTGCTCGCCCCAGCTGAAATCCGATTCGCAGCTTGTGACGAGCGGCCAAAACCATTCGGCAAACGGTTCTCGTTTCACGATCCGTCGCAGCAACAATTCGAGCGCCTCGTCATGGCTATGGAAAAAGACGGCGTCGCTCGCAACGGCACGCCGGTCGTTGCCGTGCATCGCTCGCTCGCCGAGCACGCTAAACGCGGACTGCAGCTTGTCGAGCCAGATCGCACGGCTGCCGTCGGCGGGTAAGTCCTTAACGTTAACGCGCCGGAAGTAATAAACCCGGCCTTGATCTTCTCCTGGAAGCGTCACCAGGCGCAAGGTTTCGGAGAGCGCAAACTCGACCCGGGCCCGCGCGCCGGCATGGTGCAAGCTCAACCGGCTTCGCCGGACGTGCCGGTCGTTGCGATCGAGCCGCGCTCCGAGATCGATCATCCGGCAAACGCGCGCAACGCGGTTACCTGCGGCGGCGCACTGGTAAAGTGTGCGACGTCATTGGCCTCGAGGTAGCCGCCGGGTTGCGTGACCTTAGTGATGGTCGCCGTGACGCTCGTGCTGTCCAAATCGCTCACGACCGCCTGCGCCGCTAGGTTACCTTTCGAGAAGAGCTGGACGTACATGCCGGCCGCAATGCGCGTCGACGGCAGCGTCAAGGAGATCCTACTGCCGA
>DATHOO010000101.1:0-18298 GCA_035484815.1 Candidatus Acidiferrales bacterium | reverse complement strand
ACTACCGGACCACGGCCACCATCTACCTGCATAACAACGAACGCCTAAACCGCGAGGCTATCGCTAGCCTTGATATAGCGCTGAATGGAAACAGAAGCGCTAGGAGAGCAAGGAAGAGAAGAGGTGCGCGTGTACAGTCGGTGTACAGTAGAGCTAGGAAACGCTGAATTTACCCAATTATTGCCTGGGGAAGGTGGGAGTCGAACCCACATGAGTTGCCTCGGCCGCTTTTGAGGCGGCTGCGTCTGCCATTCCGCCACTTCCCCGGTGGAGCTACGGCTGTTTCGAGTCGAGGAGTCGATGTGCCTCGGCGGCGTCGGCGACCTGGTCGACGGCGAGGCGCAGCTCAATGGATCGGCGGGCAAAGACGAGCGTGACGATCTCGGCTCCGCGAGTGCGGCGTGTCTCGACGCGAGCAACGTCACCGGCTCGCCAGCGCAACGACGTCAGCCTGCGGCCGTGCAAAATTCCGACCGCATTCCCGCTGCTCGAAGCGATGGATACATCGCCGGCCGCGAAGGCAAATCCCGAGATACTTTCGAGGCGAGCGGTCGAGCGTGCATCGTGCGGTGCAAACTCCTCGCCGATGACGAGGGTGTCGCTTGCGCCGCTCAAGGTCAGCGTCCGTTTAAAGAGCGCGCCGCCGCGCGGAAGATCCGGTGCATCGTACGAGCAGATGATGCGCGACGTCGTGAATGCATCGGCGCGTTCGCAAACGTAAGGCCGGTTGAACGTTCCGGCAGGTAATGGATGAGTGTACGTCGCGATGTAGTCCCGCGATGAAGGCGGCGGCTGCGGATCGATTGCGTCGCGTAAGAGCCCGATGCTCGTCGCCGCATTGCCGTTCCCGTCGCTGAGCTCCGCAACTCTTGCACCCGCAAACGGCGCGAAGACCACGTGCAGGTGCGCATTGGCGATCGCAGTGCCGTCGGGATCGCTGAAGGGCGGCGGCGTTCCGCGTGGTGGTGGCACTGCGTCCTTCGACTGCGCTCCGCTTCGCGTCGCTCCGCTCAGGATGACAGCTGTGGATGCTTCGCTTCGCTTCGCTCCGCTCAGGATGACAGCTGTGGGTGCTCCGCTTCGCGTCGCTCCGCTTGGGATGACAGCTGTGGGCTCCGAACTTGCGCCGCGGGCGTTACCGACGGCAATGATGCGCGTGCCGCGAGGCTGCAGGTAAAAGGCTTGCAGCGTCACCGTTCCACGCGACAGACGAACGTGGAGTGCTGCGATGCGGCGCGAAGCATCGCTGGGATTGGTCGCGACGATGAAACCGTAGCTCGCGTCGTTGGCGAGCAGGAGCGTCACGTTTGGCGCTCGGCGATAGCGCGCGTCGATTCGCACCGACGACGGATCGAGCAGCAGCCGGCCGGAGCGCCGCAGCGCGGCAATCCGTGCGGTAGCCCACGGCTGCACCCGACGCATTAGCGGCGACGACGGAAGAAGCGGAAGCAAAAGCGGGATTCCACGGATCGCGCGTTGGGCGGCGAGATCGGTGAGCGTGCAGCTCAGCCCGCGAGCGTTGCACGCGCGCTGCATCGCAACCGTCGCGCCGGCTAGCGTCGCGAAATCGTCGCTGCGCAGACTCCCGGGTGCAAACAGACTCGCGGGCCAAACGATCGAGGCATCCGCGGCAACGTGCGTCTTTGCGAGCAGCGCCCCGTAGCGCCCGACGTCGTCGCCGAACGCAAAGGTCGGCGCATAGCGCGCAGAGGCGCGCAAATCAACGGTCAGCGCCGCGTCCCACGCGTAAGACCAGTTAGCCCATGGCGCCTCCCAGCCGTGCGGATAGACCGTATCCTGCACCGGAAAGTTGACGATGCCGTGCGTGCCGTTGCGAAGCAGCTCCGCCAGCGCGAGCGCCGTGCTCGAGGGATCGCTTGGCCGCGGGGCGGCTTCGTCTGCGTCTTGCAGCCACCCGGCTTGGAACTCCGACTGCATCACCGGAACTCGTCCCTGTGTTTGCAGCAAGCCCGTGGCGAAATCCAAATCGGCGAGGTCGTGCGCGCTCAAACGGTACGAACCGCCTTGGTACCAGTTCCCCCAGGCCCAGGCCGGCGATGCGCTTGGCACGCGCATCTCGTAGGTATTGATGAATAACGGGACTCGACTGCCGGTCACCGATGCGACGGTCGTGCGCAGCCACCGCACGTAGGCGTGCCAGTGCGGAGCCGGCCAGGTATCGTTGTCGAGGTAAGCGCCTTGATCGTCGTCGAGCGCGATTGCTACGATGTCGTGCGAGTAAGGCTCGACGGCACGTAGCACGTTTCGCAGCCACTGCGAGGCGTTGCTGAGGTGCGTATCGTTCGCGAGCCACTCGGCCGCCGCGGCGTCGGCGTGCGCGTTCTGCAACGTCGCGGTCGCGGGGTAACGGCCTTCGAGCACGTCGTGGAGCGGCATGTGATATTCGGGGCGCTCGAGCAGCCACGGCGGATATCCGCCGTTGCGCCATTCGTTTCGAATGACCGGGCCCGGACGAAAGATCAATTTGAAATGGAGGTCGTGCGTAAGCTTGAGCACTCCGAGAAGATCGCGGCGCGGATCGGTCGTTCCGTCGAGATCGAGCACGCCCGCCGAAGGCGCATGCCAATTCCAGATCGCGTAGAGGTCGATCGTGTTGATGCCGAGTCGCTTGTAGGCGAGCAGCGTCGAACGCCATTGGTCGCGCGGAATACGCTCGTAGAAGAAGGCGGCGCCGTAAACGAAGAAGGCGCGCCCATCAACGCTGAAAACCGGAAAGCCATGGTCGATCGTGACGCGCGAGGCGTTCCAATTCGACCATCCAGTCGTAGAGTCTGCGCGCGCCACCACCGGTAGCGCGAGCGTCAGCGTCATCGCCGCGAGAAATGGCCACCACCGCTGCGCTCGGGCAGCGATCGTGTAAACGACGCAGCCGCAGGCCAGCCATCCCACGCCGAGCGCAATCGCTCCCGCTCCGGAGGCAACGAATGCAAGCAGCCAGCCCGCCAGTGCGACAATGGCGGGCAGCGGGTAGAGCGGCATACGAAACGGCGCTGGAGTCCGCCCCGCGCGTAGGACTCCGAGCGCGATGATCTGCGCGACGCCTTGAATGAGAACGATCCCGGCCGTCAGAAACGCGATGACCTGATCGAGCGTAAAAAGACTTGCGATCAGCGAGAGCGCGCCGACCGCGATAAGCGCGACGTGCGGAAACTCCTTGGTGGGGTGGAGCTTTGCAAAGCTTGCCAGAAAGGCGCCGTCGCGCGCCGCCGCAAACGAGATGCGCGAAAACCCGAGCAGGTTGCCGTAGAGCGACGCAAACGCGGTGATCAGCACGAGCAGCGTTATCGCCTCGGCGGCGTAGCGGCCCCAGGTGCGCTCCACGACAAGCGCTCCGACGTACTGGGCTTGCGCGGTCGGCTGCCCGTGCGCGTCGAGCAGCGATTGCCACGGGACGCTGCCGAGCACGCCGATCTGCAGCAGCACGTAAAGGATCGCAACGATCAGCACGGAGAGCAAGATTGCCAGGGGGATCGTGCGCTGCGGCCGCACGATCTCGTCGCCAAGCAATGCCGCGTCCGCATAGCCGACGTAGTCGTACAGCGTGATATAGAGCGCGGTCCCGAAGCCGGCGAGAAATCCCGCGCCCAGGCTGAGCGGACGGCTCAGGTGGAAGGCTTGCGCGAAGTTCGCATGCGAAAGTCCGGCGAGCGCGACCAGCGCCACCGTGAGTATCGCCGCGACCGCGAGTATCGTTCCGAGCCGCGATACTTCGGCGGTTCGCCGATAGAGCAGCAGGATCGTCACGACGCCAATGCCCAGCGCGACGGCATCGTGCAACAGCACGCTCGAACCGAGCGGCGGATAAAGATAGGCGGCGTAGTTTGCAAAACCGATATAGCCGCTGGCCAGTAGACACGGCGCGTACAGAAGAAACTGCCAATTAAAGAGAAACGCGAGGGCGCGTCCGAGACGCTGCGGGCCGAAGGTATCGCGCAGGTAGACGTAGGTGCCGCCGGAACCGGGAAAACGCGAGGAAAGCTCCGCCCAAACCAGTCCGTCACAGAGCGCCACGATGGCGCCGGCGATCCAGCCGACCAGCGCGAGCGGTCCACCGAGCGCGGCGATGACGAGCGGAATCGTCACGAGCGGCCCGATGCCGATCATCGTGATCACGTTGATCGAAATGGCGCCGCGTAAATCGATCGCGCGTTTGAGTCCGGCCATCTAGGCCGACTCCATTCGTCCGACGAACCGAACCGCCATGCAGGAACGTTCTCCCATCGCGCGGCTGCTGGGGCTGCAAGGTGATCTTCGCGTTGATTTTGTCTCCAGCGATGCGCTCGCGGAGAATCCACTCGGCGATCCCGCGACGCGGCCGGTTGCAATCTACTTGCCGCCGGGCTACGATGCGCAGGGGTCGCGCCGTTATCCGGCGCTCTACGTGCTCCACGGCTACACGGGCGACGTCAATGCGTTGCTTTCTTCGCGTCCATGGGAAACCAACGCCGTGCAGTGGGCGGACCGCTTGATTGGCGAACGCCGCATGTTGCCGGCGCTTGTCGTGCTGGTGGATGGGTTCACGCGTTTGGGAGGCTCGCAATACGTCGACTCGGTTCACAACGGACGATACGCGACCTACACGACGCGCGACGTGGTGGCTCACGTCGACGCCGCATATCGCTCGATCCCCGGCGAAGGTGGCCGCGCGGTGCTGGGTAAATCCTCCGGCGGCTTCGGTGCGATGCATCTCGTGCTCGAGCATCCTGGCACGTTCAGCGCGTTCGCCTCGCACAGTGGCGACTCGTACTTCCGCTACGCACACTTCCCCGCGTTCGCCACCGTGCAGCGGATGCTCGAAGCGTACGATTTCAACATCGCGGCCTTCGTTGAAAGCTTCGAGCGCAAGCCCAAGCGAAGCGCCGCCGAATATACGACCATGGAGATGCTGGCATACGCAGCGGCCTACTCGCCGCGCAGCGCAACCGCATTCGATCTTGATTTACCCTTCGATCGAGCCAGCGGTGCGTTGCGGGACGACGTCTTCGGGCGCTGGCTAGCCTTCGATCCGGCCGAGCGGGTGGCGGGGCGCCGCGCCGAGCTCGAGCGCCTGCGGCTCCGCTACCTCGACTGCGGCCGGCGGGACGAATACAACCTCGATATCGGGGCTCGGGTCGTCAGCGAGCGTATCCGAGATCTCGGCCTGGCGGTCCGTCACGAGGAATTCGACGACGACCATCGCAACGTCAATTATCGGTACGCCGTCTCACTTCCGGCCCTGGCGGCCGCTCTGGATCGAGAATGACAAAACGTTCGGTTATTTTTTTAGCTTTGCTCTTTGCGCTGGGTAGCGTCGGTGCGCGCGCTCAAGTCGTTGAGCCGACCCCGTCGCCCGATCCGATGACTTACACCGACCCGGGCATGAGCTTTACGGCGCCGCCCGGTGCGCTGCTGATGAATCGTCAAGACGTTCCGTTGAGCGAACTCGGACAGGACCTCACGGTCGTGGCCGCGTGGGTGGTCGATGCCGGAAAAGAAGATGCGCGCACCATTACCCTCGCGATGGAGTCCTACGACGGCGCGCCCGAACAATGGGAAGGGCAGTTTGAGAGCCAAACGCACGGCTCGCAAGATGGCACTTTGATTAAAAACAAGACGCCAATGGCGCTGCTCAACGGAATGCCGGCTTACTTCGTTGAGGTCGCCTACGGCAGCGGGTTCGACGCGCGCAAGGAGTATGCGATCGTCTGGGCCGACGGTCAACGCGGCATCGTGTTATCGGAAACCAGTCGAATGGGCGATGCGAGCGACGACGAAGCGCGCCGCCTCCTCAAGCAGGTGACGGCAGTGCGCTATCCTTTGTCTCAGCCGTAGCGTCGAGCGTTAGCCGAAGGTCTTCGAGCAAGTCGGCGAGGTCTTCGATCCCAACCGAGAGCCGGAGCAGCCCGTCGCCGATGCCGCGCCGTTCCCGCTCCGCGACGGGAATCGATCCGTGCGTCATGCGCGCCGGATGACAAATCAGTGATTCGACCCCGCCAAGACTCTCGGCCAGGCTGATATATTTCAGGCGTCCCGCGAAGTCGAGCGCCCGCTGTGGGCCGCCCTCGAGCTCGAACGAAACCATGCCGCCGAAGCCGCTCATCTGGCGTTTGGCGAGCTCGTGCTGCGGATGCGACGGTAACCCCGGGTAGTAGACCCGGGCAACGTCGCCGCGCGATTCGAGGTACTCCGCGACCGCCTGCGCGTTGTGCGCGTGCTCGCGCATCCGCAACGCCAGCGTCTTGGCGCCGCGCATCGTCAGCCAGGCATCGTTCGGCCCCGCCACGCCGCCGACGGCGTTCTGAATAAACCGGATCCGCTCGTGCAGCGACGCATCGTCGGTAATCGCCACGCCGCCGACGACGTCGCTATGGCCTCCGATATACTTGGTCGTCGAGTGCACGACGATCTGCGCGCCGAGTGCGAGCGGCTGTTGGAAATACGGTGTGGCGAAGGTGTTGTCGACCGCGACGAACTGCTCGCCGCGTCGCAGCGAAGCGATTGCAGCGATGTCGACGATCTTCAACAACGGATTGGTCGGCGTCTCGATCCAAAAAAGCTTCGTCGCAGGCCGGATCGCGGCACGTACGGCGTCGAGATCGCACATGTCCACGTACGTGAACGTTAATCCAAAACGCTCCAGCACGCGTGCGAAGAGCCGGTAGGTACCGCCGTACAGATCGTCGCTGACGACGACGTGATCGCTCGCCGAAAGCAGCCCGAGCACGGCGGCGGTTGCCGCCATCCCGCTGGCAAACGCGCTGCCGTAGCGGGCTCCCTCGAGCGAGGCGAGCTGCCGTTCCAGCGCGAGGCGGGTCGGATTGATCGTGCGGCTGTAGTCGAATCCCTTGTGCTCGCCGACCCGCGCCTGCGTATAGGTGGACGTTTGATAGACGGGGACAATCGTCGCGCCGGTCGCCGGGTCGGGCTCCTGCCCGACGTGGATCGCCTTGGTTGAAAACCTCATTGCCTTACTGGTGAACGACGTCGGAGCTGGTCGAGAGGAAGCTGATGATGTCTTGACGCGTGAGCACGCCGATCGGTTCGCCATCGTCGGTCACGACAATTGCCGGATTTGCCAGCGTCATCAGCTTGTACGCGCGCTCGATCTCTTCGAACTGCTCGAGCGCCGGAAACGGCCGCCCCATCACCTCGCTGACCGGCTGATGGAGGATGTCTGCGTGGTCGAAGACGCTCTGCATCACGCCGACATCGTTCACGCTGCCGGCCTGCTCGTGCCCCTTCATCACGGGAATTTGTGAAATTTCGTACTTCCTAAGTAAATCGAGCGCGGTCCTGACGGTATCGTTATCCTGCACCGTGATCAGCGGCGGAAGCGGCGTCTTGGTGCGCAGCACGTCGCCCACCGTCGCGCGGCGCTTTGCATCGGCGAGGAATCCGTTCGCGATCATCCAGTCGTCATTGAAGATCTTCGACATGTAGCCACGGCCCGAATCCGGAAGGATGACCACGACGATCGCGTCCGGCGGGAGGGTTTTTGCCAGCTTAACGGCGGCCACGGCCGCCGTTCCCGAGGATCCGCCCACGAGCAGACCTTCCTCGCGCGCGATGCGCCGCGCCATCAAAAACGAGTCGCGATCGGAAACGCGTACCATCTCGTCGATCACGCGCAGGTCGACGGTTTCGGGAAGGTAGCTCATGCCGATGCCCTCAACGGCGTACGAGCGCGGAATGTCTCCCGAGTAGATCGAGCCTTCCGGATCGGCACCGATGACGTGCACGGCGGGATTTTTTTCCTTGAGATAGCGCGCCGTACCGGAGATCGTTCCGCCCGTGCCGATCCCGGCGACAAAGTGCGTGATCGTGCCGGCCGTCTGCTCCCAAATCTCCGGACCGGTCGTTTGGTAGTGCGCTTCGGGATTGAAGTGATTGTGAAACTGATTCGGCTGAAACGCACCCGGAATCTCCGATGCCAGCCGGTTGGCGACGCCATAATACGATTCGGGCGAATCCGGCGGAACGTTCGTTGGCGTGATGACGACGTCGGCGCCGTAGGCACGCAACAGGTCGATCTTTTCGCGCGACATCTTATCGGGCATGACCAAGATGCAGCGGTAGCCGCGGATCGCCGCCGCCATGGCGAGGCCGGTCCCGGTGTTGCCGCTGGTGGGCTCAACGATCGTCCCGCCCGGCTTGAGCAGCCCTTGGCGCTCCGCCGCATCGAGCATCGTAACGGCGGGACGATCCTTGACGCTTCCGCCCGGATTGACGTACTCGACTTTGCCAAGCACCAGACAGCGCGCATCGTCGACGACCTTGTTAAGCTTGACGAGGGGCGTTCGGCCGACTGCCTCAAGCGCGTTTGCGTAGTAGGAGAGTCCTAGCGTTCGGGGCGACGGGGCGGGACTGGGCATAGGAGCGGCGCCTTCAGCATGGCGAAGAAGTTCACCTATGAAGCCGTGCACCGGCAGGCTCTTTGGAGTGATGGCCTTGATGCTGTTGGGCGTTGTGGGATGCAACACCGATCAGCTGCCGCCCGCGGCGGGCTACGCGAGCGTCAATGGTGTCGTCGTTGACTCCGCGACCAACGCTCCGATCGCCGGCGCCATCGTTACGATCGACACCGTTTTAACTGCGAATACGGATGCTTCGGGTAAGTTCACTTTCGACAAGGTCCCAAGCGGCATTGCCGATTACGCCGTGCAAGCCAAGGGCTATCAAGCGTTGGCGGCAAGCACGAATATCGAGCCCGGCAAGCCGTTTCAGATGAACCTGACGCTCTCCCAAAAGCCTCCGCAGTAAGGTCTTAGGTCACGGCGGTCGAACGGCGATACGCGCTTGCGGGTTTGACGAGCGTGGCTCGCTCGGCGACCATGCGATCGACGACCCCTAGCACAACGGTAGCGAGTTTTTCGGGGTCGTGGCGGACCATTTCGGTTTCGCCGATGACGGGCGCCGAAACCGGCTCCAGGCCGAGCGCGGTGATGCGCTCGATATCGGGTTTGACCGGGACCTGACCTTCCTGCGCGTACGCCCCGAGCAATCGCGACGGCGGTTGGTCGTTCACGATGACGTAATCGCAAACACGCTCGCCGGCGTTGGCGAGTAAGGCCTCGACGTGGTCGGCCGCCGTCATGCGGTCGGTCTCACCGGGCTGCGTCATTACGTTGCAGACGTACATTTTAATCGCGTTGGCGTTTGCGACCTCGCGCGCGATATGGCTCACCAAGAAGTTCGGCGCGATCGAGGTGAAGAGCGAACCGGGGCCGAGTACGATTGCATCGGCGTCGCGAATTGCAGCAATGACTTCCTCGAGCGGTGCCGCGCCGGCGGGCGGATCGAAGAAGACGCGCTTGATCGGCCGCTGCGCGCGCGAAATGTTCGATTCGCCTTCGACGATCGTGCCGTCGTTCAACTCGGCACAGAGGCGCACCGTTCCAAGCGTGGCGGGCAAGACGCGGCCGACGACGTTGAGCACGCGACTCGATTCCTTGATTGCCTGGTCGAAGTTTCCCGTAATCCCGCTCATCGCGGCCAAGAAGAGGTTGCCGAAAGAATGACCGCTCAGGCCTTCGCCTTCAGTGAAGCGATAGCGAAAGAGATCGGTCACTAAGGCTTCGTCGTCGGCGAGCGCAACGAGGCAGTTGCGGACGTCGCCCGGCGGAAGCACGCCGAGTTCTTTTTGCAGACGACCCGACGAACCGCCGTCGTCGCTCACCGTCACCACCGCCGTGAGATTGCTCGTTCGCCGCTTTAGCCCGCGCAACAGCGTCGAAAGTCCGGTACCGCCGCCGATCGCAACGATCTTATAACCTTGCTGGCGCCGCCGCCCCGCCAGCGCGTCGCGAAATCCCTTAGGATTGCGGTCGCGGGCCACGCGAACCACCGAGCGCAGCCACATCAAGACGCCGGTTGCGATCAGTGCTACGCCAAAGAAGCCGAGGATCCAGGTAAGGTACGCCGGTGGAAAATAATCGTCGACGATATCGTCGAGAATCTCGTTGATGTGAATGCCCGTTCCCTCGGCGATAAACCAACGGGTTGCGCCGTCGAGCAGGAGAACGACGCCGAAGATCGCGAGCAGAACCCAGCGCTTGACTCCGACGCCCGGCACCAGCCACTGGAGCGATCGCGCAAAACGGTCGCGCATTAGGCCGTTCTCACGAGATCCCTGGCCTCAAAATCGACGTCGAGCCGTGGATCTGCGGCGTACTGCTGCGTGAGCCGGCGCGCGACGTAGACCGAGCGGTGCCGCCCGCCCGTGCATCCGATGCCAACCGTGAGTTGGGATTTGCCTTCGGTGAGGTAACGGGGGAGCAGGTAGTCGAGCAAGTCGGTAACCTTCGCCAGGAATGGCTCGAGCGAAGGGTCATCTTCGATAAATGCGCCGACGGCAGCGTCCTCACCCGTCTGTGCGGCAAGCGGCTCCTCGTAGTTAGGATTCCGCAAGAAACGCACGTCGAAGAGCAAGTCGAGGTCGGCCGGCAGGCCGTATTTGAAGCCGAAAGGGACGAAGGTCACCTTCAATCGCACCGGCCGGTTCAAGAACGCGACGGCGATGCGCTCCTTGAGCGCACCCGGCGTGAGGTTGCTCGTATCAATGATCAAATCCGCCCGTTCCCGTAAGGGGGCCAATGCCCGCCGATTGGCCTCGATGGCTTCGCGAATCGAGACGCCGAGCGCAAAGGGGTGTCGCCGGCGCGTTTCGCTGAAGCGCCGTACCAGCAGATCGTTCGAAGCGTCCAGGAAAAGCAGGCGCGCGTCGTGCAATCGCACGATCTCGTCGATCGCCGCGCCGGGATCGCCGAGTTCTCCCCCGCTGCGAAGATCGAGCGCGATCGCGACGTCGCGGACACCCGAGCGCTCGAGTGCCGAGATCGCACCGTTGAGAACGGCGGGAGGCAGGTGTTCGATACAGTAGAAGCCCAAATCTTCGAACGACTTAATCGCCTGGCTCATACCCGCGCCGGAGAGACCCGTAACAAAGACGATCCGCAGCGACGACATATGAAACTCTTTTCGCCCGAACGCGCCAACGCCCTCATTCCGAAGCTGGAGCCGCTGCTGCAGGAGCTCCTCGATAAGCGCCGCGCGCTCGCGATCAAGCTGCTCGAGTCCGATCCCGCGCTGCACCATGTCGAACCCCGCCGTCCCCGCCTCGCCGCAGCGCGCTCCGCGCTCCCCGCGCCACGGTTTGCCGAGCTCAAGCACGAGATCGGACGATTGATCTACCGGATCGAATCGCTCGGTTGCGTCGTTAAGGATATTGACCTAGGGCTCGTCGACTTTCCATCGATGATGGAGGACGAGCCGGTTTATCTCTGTTGGAAGCTCGGAGAGCCCCGCGTGGAGCATTGGCACGGAATCGAAGAAGGCTTCAGCTCCCGCCAACGGCTCTAACTCGCGGCGTACCCCGGCTCGGCGGCGATGAAGTCCTCAGCAAGTCCCTGCAGACGTACGTCGCCAAAATCCGCCGTATAGGCGCCACTATCGGCAGCAGTGATCTGGCCGACTTCGGGAACGTTGGCAAGTTGCGGAATTCTCGCACGGATCTCTTCTGGAATGCGCACATGGGCGCCGATCGAAAGGGTGCCCTGGTCGAAGAGCGAGTTGAGACTGTCGAGCAGCATCGGCAGCGGAATCCCGTAATCGACGCTGATCGCGCCAATCGTGTGCGATTCACTGATCGCGCAGTTCGAGCAACCGCCGAGATGGAAGCGCGCAAACACGCGGCGTGCGCCCGCATGCAGCTTAAAGGCTTCGTCAACGGTCATTTCGGGGGAAAAATGTGATTGGTTCATCGGTTGGTTTCCTTCGCTAAAACGCACGCCACGCCCCACCGGTTGCACTATCGAAGGGCCAAGGGCGAAAGAGCGGAGTACGCCTGTAAGCCGGATTCTGTACCCACAAGTGGGTGATGACCATCTCTCTGGGGCGCACGTTACCGAACGCCTCGATGCGACTTAGCTCGTCGGACGGGCCATCCGTCCACCGGTTCGGCCAGGCGTTCGCCTGAGCTACCGGCGGATATTCGAGCGGTCTTGCTTCAGGTGGGGTTTACCCGAGGCTGCGTCACCGCAGCGCTCCGTGAGCTCTTACCTCACGATTTCACCCTTGCGCGGCAGCGCAGCTGCCTCGCGGTATGTTTCTGTGGCACTTTCCTTCGAGTTGCCCCGACAGGACGTTATCCTGCACCCTGCCCGTATGAAGCCCGGACTTTCCTCCCCGTGGGGCGGTCATCCAGCGTACTCCGCGCCGTAAGTATACCATCGCGCAATCATCTCGGCTGCATCGACCAATCGCGGACCCGGCCGGCTGAGGTAGGCATTTCCATCCATCGCCAAAACGCGTCGGGTACGCCGCGCTGCGAGCGAGCGCCATTCGGAGACACGATCCAGCTCGGCGGTCTCGTGCTGGGTGCGATTGAGATCGAAACCACACGGCGAAACAATCACGGCTTCGGGGTCGGCACCCGCAATCTCGCTCCACGTCAATCGCCGCGAGTTCTCGTGCGGATGCGCCAACACCGGAATGCCTCCGGCCAACTCGATCAGGTCGGGAATCCAATGCCCGGCACTCATCGGCGGGTCGGTCCACTCCAACACCAACGTGCGCGACGAGCCTTTTCCCGGCAACGCCGCAAGCCGCGCTTCAAGGCCGGCGACCAACTCTTGCGCAGTATCTGCGCGTCCGGTGAGCTCACCGAGCGCGGTGATCGTGCCGAGCACCTCGTTCAGCGACGTTGGCTCCAGCGAGACGATCCGCGGGTCCGAGCGCAGGCGCTGCACCGCCGTCTCAACGATGTCGTACGAGACGGCACATACCGCACAGAGTTCTTGCGTCACGATAAGATCCGGCGCGAGCTGCTCGAGGAGCGCGCTATTCAGAAGATAGAGACTCGATCCGGCATGGACGCTTGCGCGTACATGACGATCGATGTCTGCCGGAGATTCGAGGTCGGGGCCCGCGGCCGCTGTTAGCTTCGGTAGCGAAAGTACCTCCGACGGATAGTCGCACTCATGCGTGACGCCGACAACGCAATCGCCGGCGCCAATCGCAAACAGGATCTCGGTAGCACTCGGCAGCAGGCTTACAATGCGCACTCCCGCAGCATTCTACGCGCCACGCCTTACCTCACTGTGTCGTATAAGCCGTGCCTTGAACTTCGTAGCTCGCACGCAACCCTTTGGTGAAGCTGTACATATACTTCACGGAGGTCGGCGAGTACGAGTAGATGTCCACCTGGCCATAGGCGATGTCCGCCATCGCGAGACGATTGCCCTGGGGATTGAGGTGTCCGTAGACCGACTCGCCGAGCATTGGGAACGGGCCGCCGATGAGCCGGCATGCCGGATTGCAGCCATGGTAGACCCAGATCTGGCCCACATCGTTTGCGGTCTCGTCCATGGCGATGAGGTTCCCGGAGCCATCGATGTCGAGGCCGCCGAAGGAAGTGTTTTGAAAACTCGTCGCCACGGTGCCCGCGCCCCTGCACTTAGCGAAATAGATCAGGACCGGAAGCGATCCGAAGCTCTCCGAATCGGCCCAACAGTTCCCGTGTTTATCCAGCGCGACACCGACGACGCCGGCGATGCTGGGATTCGTCAAGTTTGACGTGCAGCCGTTGGCAAGCGTGCAGACGCTGATGCTGCCCGGCTGCCCGTCGTATGGATTATCGCGAAAGTTGCCGACGACGATCGTACTGGTCGCGGCGTCGCTGCTGGCCGCGTCACCCGCATATCCATAGGTATCGTTGATGCTCTGCACCTCGGGAGCGCACATGCCCGTTGCTGCCCCGACGACGACCGTTCCGCCGCCTTCCGGCGTGATCAGCGCACCCTTGCCATCCACGGCGATGTCGTTGACTTGCGACTGCGTCCACGGAACGGTGCAGATCGGCTCGCGATTTCGGCGGTTGTTCGAGGCGTATCCCAACGTGTTCGCGCCGGAGAACTCACTGACGTAAAGTCCGCTTTTCGCTGCGGCCGGGGCCGGCACTCCGTGGAGCCGACCATCGCGCACCCGCATCGCCGGCAATCCGATCGGCTGATTTAACTTCGCGGCGCTCAGAGCCGATGATGCGGCAATCGGCGAGGTCGCGGTGCCCGAACACGCCGCTAAAGCGGCGAGAACGGCGATTCCGCAAATTGCTGTGCAGCAGAGGCGCATGAAGGTTTGGTCTCCTTACTTGGTGAGCAGCAATCCGGTCACGCTTACGACGCCCTTGGTCAAAGTTGCGTAGGGCGTGTAGTGAGCGGACTTATATGCGTAGATTGCGGTGTTGGGAAGGGCCGAGTTTGAAGCCACGACGATTCCACCGGCAGCGCTTATCGCGTAGGGATCGGTGTATCCTGACGTGATCGTTTCGCTGGGCGAGGTCTGTCCCGGCGGATAGACGGTGATATTGCCGCCGTTGCCGTTGGTGACCCAAAGATTGCCGCTGGCATCGAAGCAGACGCCAATCGGCTCGCTAAGTCCCTGTAGATTCAGCGACTGCACCGTTGAGCTGCCCTTGGGGAGCTCGAAGACCTTGGCCGCGATGAAGTCGGCAATGTAGAGGTTCTGCTTTTTGTCCAGGGCGAGGCCAAACGGGTTGGTCATCCCGCCTCCGGTGACCGTCTTTGTCGGGCTCGTGGAACCGTGCGCGTACTCTTGGATCGTGCCGACGTTGCTGACGTAAAGCGTACCGCTCTTATCGATCGCGAGGCCGAGCGGGCTATCGAGGCCGTCGGTGATAGTAACGCTATGCGTCGTCTGGCCTTTCGGATACTCGGTGATGGCGCTCTCCGGGTTGTCGGCGACGTAGAGCGTGCCGGAGGAATCCAGTGCCAAGCCATAGGGCGTTGCGATTGCGTCGGTGATCTCCGCGATCGGCTCGCGATTCTTTTTTAGGCTCTTCGCAAGATAAATTCCAATATGCCCGGTGCCCACGTTCTCGCTGACGAAGACCAACTGCTGTTTCGTTGGGTACGTCATCGGGAGCGGCCGTCGTGAGTCGCCCGCCGCCTCCCCGACCGGCATTGGGGCGGCTGAGTACGGCACAGTGGCGCCGGCGCATCCTGCAGCAAGCATTGTGGCGGCGAGGGTCGCATAGCCAATGCCGCGGCCGCTTGCATCGGCCGAGCGTTTGATCATCGTCCGTTCGTGCATGCCTCATTATCGGGTGGGCCGGTCTTCTGGGTATAGGTAATTGCCCACACAATCTCCAAAGCGATGCGATGGTCGATGCACCGCGCGAAGTCCCCTACTGCGTCGGCCGCGAGCCCGAGCTCGAACTCATGCGCGAACTGCTCCACGGCGCAGCGCTCGGCGACGGCTCCGCTTCGCTCTGGTTAGGGGAATCGGGGATCGGGAAGAGCCGCTTCCTTCACGAGTGCGCGGCGATCAAGAGCTCGGCGACGTATATACAGGCGCGGTGCGGTCATGGCTCGGCGTACGGTTTCGACGCACGCGTGCTCGCCGCACGCTTGCGCCGGCGTCCAATCGCACTGCTGCTCGACGATGTAGACTTCGCGACCAAGCCGCAACGCGCGTTCGTCGAGGAGGTGACCGCGCTCGCGCACCATCGTCCGCTGGCTGTCATCGCGTGTGCTCGCGATGGCGACGGCGTTCGTTCGAGCGCCGTCGTGCGGCGATTAGCGCCGCTCGAAGACGAGGCGCTGGAGCTCCTCGTTCGCGGACTTGCAGGCTCGCGTAGGCTCGCGCCCGATCAAGTGCGCGACGTTCTCAAGACTTCGCAAGGAAGCCCGCGCCTGGCCATCGAGCTGGTGGATGGGGTGCTGCGCTCGCACCAGGGCCACGATTTCGTGCCTCCCAGCGCGCGCGCGGCGGTCGCGCAGTTGCGTGGGGAGCTCTCGCGGGAGGAGTTCGAGATCTTGCGGGCGTGCAGCGTGATCGGGGACGCCTTCTTCGACGAATGGCTGCCGGAGGTGACCGGGTCTGGCCGCACCACCGTCGCCGATGCGCTGCAGCACGCGTGCGACGTCGGCGTCCTCGAGCCGACGCCGTGGTCGCCGAATTGGCTGGCGTTTCGCCGGGTCGCGACCCGCAAGGCACTGTATGCATCGATCGTCGCGTTACGGCGCCGGATTCTTCACGAGCGCATTGTCGAACGGTTGACAAACGCTGCGAGTAATGATCCGCACGTGGACGTATTGCTGGCGCGTCACGCCGAGGTCGTCGGCGCACGGGAATGTGCCGCCGGCGCTTTCGCTCGAGCCGCCGACCGGGCGCGCGGCGCCGCGGCATTCTCTGAGGCGGTCGAGCTCTACACGCGGGCAGCGGCTCACTCTCCGGTTGGTACGGCGCGGTGGATCGAGCTCCAAGACCTGACGATGCGATGCCTTAACAACACCGGCGACTGGAGGCGAATGTACTCGGTGGCAGGCTCCGTGGTCGACGCGGTCGATCGAACTCGCGACGCCGCTGCAATCGAAAACGCCTTGGAGAACCTGCTTTTCGCACAGCTTAACGACGGTGCTCAAGCGGACGCTGAAAAAACGGCCGAACGGATCTCGTCCCTGGGCCGGCCTCACAGCGAAACGCGCGGCCGGATCGCGAAGCTGATCATCGCCTACAACCTCTGTTACTCGGCGCGTCTCGCTGAGGCCGAGCGGCTGATCTCCACCGTCGAAGAACGCCATCTTGGCGACGACGAGCTGCAGCTACGCTACTTTATAGCCCGCGCCGAGGTCAGCGCGCTGTCGACGCCGATCGAGAGAACGCTGGAGCTCGTGGAAAGGGGCGCGGAGGCCGCCCGGCGACTGGCGATTCGCGGGACAGTGCACTGTTATGCGGCCGGCGCGGAGATTGCATGCCGTTACGGCGACTTAAGCAGCGCGCGCAACTGCGCGAAGAGCGCCGAGGGCGTTGCCGTCAAAAGCGTCGGCACAGCTAACGATGTCTGGCGGCGCGTTCTCGACACCCGGATTCGCATCGCGCTGCTCGCCGGAAACCTTCCGGAAGCTCGCGAGCTGGTGCGGCGAAACATCAGATGGCGGGAATCGGGGCGGCACCACGAGGCATTCGACGCGGGTTTCGCGGTGATGATTGGAATGCGCATGGGCGACCGGGCGCTGGTGGATGCATTTTTCGATCCGCAGCTGCTTTACGATTCGGCCGCCGTTGGCGATGCGGAGTCGTGCGGCACGTTGCTGACTGGATTTGCAGAGGTGATGCAGGTGCGGGGCATGACGAAGGATCTGCGAAGCGTGCTCGAGCGCTGCCTCGCCGATCGCCTGATAGACCCGTACACCGTGATCCAGCTTTGCGCAGCACGCATCATGCCGCTCGACGACGCTGCGATGGCGGTCGAGCAGACTGAAGCGTATCTAACCTCCGCTGTAGCGCCGGCCGCTGCGGCGCACGTTGCGATGTGCAGGGCGACGCTGCTGCGCCGGCGCGGGCTCCACAACGCATCGGTGCACGAGGCGCTGCGCGCGGCGGCGCGCTTCCGCCAAATCGGCTGGCGCCTTTACGAGGCGCAGGCGCTGGAACTGGCAGGGGACGCGCGCAGCGCAGCGCGCGCTTATGACGAGTGCGCAGCCGCTTCCGACGTGGCGCGCTTGCGCGCCGGTGAGACGCGAAAACTGAAATACGCGCCATTTGGCGCTCGGCTCTCCCCACGTGAACGCGAAGTCGCGCGCCTGATTGCTGCGAAACGATCGAACCGCGAGATTGCTCGAGCGCTCGAAATTAGCGTACGCACGGTCGAACATCACGTCGAGGCCGCTTTCAGCAAACTCGGAATCCGCGCGCGATGGGAGCTCACGATCGACCGGTTATGAGCGTCGTTCTCATCAAGCCAACGCTCGAGCATCTCGCGGCATATGCGAGCGCGCTTGAACGTGGGTGGTCGCCCGACCATCTGCGTGACGAGACGCGCTTCGAGGAGCTGGCGGCCATCGAGAGAGCTCCCGAGGCCTTTTTGCGCGCGATGGACGATCGCGAAGCGCGCGCCGGCCCGATACGTTTGCCTGACGGATCGTTTGTTCCGAGGCTGCCGGGCTTTCACCGTTGGATCTGGGATGGCGATTTCGCGGGCAGCATCGGCCTTCGCTGGCAGCCGGGAACGCCGGAGCTGCCACCATATTGCCTCGGACACATTGGCTACGGCGTCGTGCCCTGGAAACGCGGCCGCGGATACGCTAAAGCAGCGCTCGCGCTCGTGCTTCCGGAAGCGCGCAACGAGGGACTCTCTTACGTCGAGATCACGACCGACCCCGACAACATCGCTTCGCAACGCGTCATCGTCGCGAACGGCGGGTTATTGGTGGAGCGATTCAACGGCGGTCCCGAGTACGGTAACACCGAAAAACTCCGCTACCGAATTGATCTCGCC
>DATHOO010000100.1:0-2676 GCA_035484815.1 Candidatus Acidiferrales bacterium | reverse complement strand
ACGACGTTGTGGACGATCTTCGGCGTCGCGTCGAGGCGCACTGCATCGAGCTGATCTGGCGCCAGCAGCCGGTCGCCGGCGAGCTGCGCGAGATCGCCGCGATGCTCGAAATCGCGACCGATCTGGAGCGCATCGGCGACTACGCGGTTGACATTGCGAAGAACGCCATCAAGCTTTCCGATCATCCCATGCGCCCGCAACGCGTAGAGATCGACCGCATTGCGGCCGTCGCGCACGCCATGCTGCTCGACGCGATGCGAGCCTATACCGAGCGCGACGTTCGGCTGGCCAGTGATGTCATCGATCGCGACGACGAGGTGGACAAGCTCTACAAGCGCAGCATCAAACTGCTTCAAGAGGAGATGCGAGCCGATCCCGAGATCGTCCGTCCGGGCACGCGGTTTCTCTTCGTCCTCGCCTCCCTGGAGCGGGTCGGCGATCGTGCCGGCAACATTGCATGGCACACCAAGGATATGATCGGCGCGGAGTGAGCACGCCGCTCCCGCGTTCGGAGTTTGCCGTTACCGAGCGGTACGTCTATCTCAATCACGCCTCGGCCGGCGTCTTACCGCGCTCCTCCGTCAGCGCAATCGAAGCGTTCGCGCGGACGCACGCCGATGCCGGCGTGCTCGGAACGTTTCCCCACGACCTGAAGATGTCCGAGTATCGCGAGAAGATCGGCCGCTTCGTTGGCGCATCCGGAGTGGAGATTGCGATGCTCTCGAATACGAGCACGGCCGCAAACGCCATCGCGACGGGGCTCGATTGGCGCGCCGGCGACCAGATTTTGCTCTGCGATAACGAGTTTCCGGCCAACGCAATCCCGTGGATCGGATTGCAGCGCCGCGGCGTCGAGGTGCGATTGCTCCCGACCGCTCGGGAACGGCTAACGCCCGAAGTGCTGCGGCGGGAGATTTCGAGGCACACACGCCTCGTCGCCGTCTCATGGGTCTCCTACGCTGACGGCTATCGTCATGATTTAGCCGGACTTGCCGAAGCGGCCCATGCAGCGGGCGCGTTCTTCTGCGTCGACGGCATGCAGGGTT
This sequence comes from Candidatus Acidiferrales bacterium, assembly GCA_035484815.1. GTDB lineage: Bacteria > Vulcanimicrobiota > Vulcanimicrobiia > Vulcanimicrobiales > Vulcanimicrobiaceae > Cybelea. The sequence goes on along the minus strand of DATHOO010000100.1, from coordinate 1,630 downwards.
TGGGTGCCTTTCCGATCGACGTTCAGCAGCTCGAAATCGACGCGCTCTACGCCGGCGGCGCCAAGTGGCTGCTAGGCCTTCATGGCGTAGCGATGCTCTACGTTGGATCGCGGCTGCGCGAACGGCTCGAGCTGGCGATGCCGGGCTGGCGTTCGATGCGCGACATGTGGGACTTTCACAATTACGATCAGCCCTTTGCGACCGATGCGATGCGGCTCGAAGGCGGGACGCCAAACCTGATCGGCGCGCTCTCGCTCGTTTGCGCGATGGATCTCATGGAGCGCAGCGGCCGCGACGCAATCGCGCTCCACATTCTGAATCTGACCGATCGGCTCTGCGAAGGCTTGCAGCGTCGGGGCGCCACGCTCTCAACCCACCGCGGCGAACACATCTCGTCGGGCATCGTCACGTTCAGCGTGCCCGGCTGCAACAGCGTCGCGCTCGGCGAGGCGCTCGCTCGGGAGGGCATCGTCACGACGTTTCGCCCAACCGGGGTTCGCGTCTCACCACATGGGTATAATACTGCGACGGAGATCGATGCAACATTGGATACACTCGAGCAACTTACGCGTACGAAGGCCCTGGTCTCGTAGCCGGTGTTAGCATCGACGCTTCTTATCGCTGCCCTTGTTGGTGGGGCCGGCTTTCCCGCGCCGGGCACCTACCGTTACGCAGCTGCCATGAGCGGACAGCACATTGGGGCGTGGTCGGTTAGCGTCTCGCAAACCGGCAGCGGAACCGAAATCGACGAAGATTCGACCGCGTCGATGATGGGGATGCAGCTGTCGGCGAAGGCCTCACTCGTGCTGGGGCTCGATCTCGCGCCGACCAGCTACGCCGGCAACTACCACACGCCAAGCCAGAATCCGGTCGTTAGCGCGACGCTCACCGCCACGTCCGCGACCGTCAGTGGTGCATTTAACCCTGAACCGCAGCAGCTTGCGCTCGAAGCAAACACCCGTCACTTCGTCGTGATCGAGCCGGGGTTGCTCGCGGGGCTCTTCGCGTTGCCCTCGCAACTCAATTCGTGGAAGGACTCGGCGGTAACGTGGATCACGCCGGCGACCGGGCAGGCTCAGACGCTCACGACTGCCGCGCCCGCGAGCGGCACGCGCCCGGCCGGCGTTCCACCCAACGACGCCGTGATTTCTATAGCCAATCCCACCCCGGTGACGATCTGGTACGATCCGAGCACCAACGTGCCCGACGAAATTAGCGTTCCGTCGCAGAACGCGGTGCTGACGCGTCAACGACCCTAAACGTTGCGGGCTCCAACCCGACGACGAGGCGCGAGCGCAGCGGCAAATCGCGGAGCAGGCGTTCCAATATGCCGAGCGTCAAGCGATGACCGACGACAAGCGTGCCGTCGGCGTTGCGTAACCGCAGGGCTACGCCGGCGAGCCGAGCCGCGGCCGCTTCGATGCTTTCGCCGTCTGGCGGCTGAAAGCTGACCGGGTCCCGCCGCCGCGCTGCGAGCAGGTCCGGCGTATGACGCTCGACCCATTCCAGCGTTTGGCCTTCCCACGCCCCGAAGTCGACTTCGCGCAGCGCCGGTTCGATCTCGTACGGCACGTCGGGGGCCACAATTGCACGCGTTTCCAAACAGCGCTGCATCGGGCTTACCAAACAT